>CANFNN010000097.1 GCA_947448095.1 Bacteriovoracaceae bacterium
AGAAAATAATGACTGGCTGCTTGCTGCCAACATTCCTCTCCATGGCGAAGAAATTCTTATCCTCCGCGATCTGAGGAAAGAAAATGATGCAGGATCAGGTCAAGATGATCTTGGTGTAAGGATAGAGGAAGGAATTAGGGCATATCTAAAATCTCAAAATCAGTCGCCCGAATTGGCCCAAACCTTTCTTTTAGAATTAAGAACAATAATGCGATTGGTTTTGCACAAGAAATTGCACCTTGAGATGATGTGCTTTCAAAAAGTGTGCAGCTTAGGAGATGCGGTTTATCAAGTTGAAGCCACTTCTAAACAATTATCGTTAAAAAAATCTTTGTCTGATGGTTACGAAATCGAATTTGCTGCATTGAATCTTACTAACTCTATCTTTCGCAGAAGTAGTATCTTTCTTCATTCGAAAAACAAACAATCTACCACCTCAACTTTGCTCTCCTTAGAACTTTTCTGGAACTAAAACACTGAGTAGTTGACTCAAATGGTGGCAAAAAGCACCTCTTGTCAGGAACTCACTGTTTTTATAGTGATTATATAAGGGATGCGAATACAATAATTGATATCTATTTTTAGGAGCTTCGAGCAATGAAAAGTTTAGTCTTAGTCTTGTGTGGAATTTTATTCATGTCATTAGGTTGTTCCAAAGATAGAAACTTTGATGAAAGAGAATTGCATTTAATCTCTCCTGAAAAGATTTCCGGATTTGATCCTATCCACGTTTCAGATATGTACTCTGGGAATGAGTCAGGGAAAGTGTATGAAGGCCTCTTTGAATTTCATCCACTCAAACGTCCTTATGAGTTGATGCCTAACCTTGCTGAGAGTCTTCCAACTGTAAGCGAAGATGGACTGACATATACTTTTAAAATAAAAAAAGGTGTTCTCTTTCATGACAGCCCGGCTTTTCCAAATGGTAAAGGCCGTGAGTTAAAATCCGAGGACGTTCTTTATTCAATTAAACGTTTAGCAGATCCTAAGTTGCAGGCCAAAGGTTGGTGGGTCCTAGATGATAGAATTGCTGGATTAAATGAATGGAAAGAAAAAAATGCTGCTCTCGATGCTTCTAATTACGCAGAAGAAATTGAAGGTCTTAAAAAAATTGATGATCACACTTTTGCGATAAAACTCAAAAAGCCATTTCCTCAGTTTCTATATGCATTGGCGATGCCTTATACTTTTATTGTAGCCAAAGAAGCAGTTGAACATTTTGGAAAAGAATTTTTGAATCACCCTGTTGGAACAGGTCCATTTATTCTTCCTGTCTTTGAACAAACGAATCGAATTGTTTATACTAAGAACCCTACATTTCGTGAAAAGTTTTATCCCTCTGAAGGTGAAGAAGGTGATGATAAGCTCGGTCTGCTTGCTGATGCCGGTAAAAAAATTCCTTTAGTTGATAAAATTATCGTCGACATCATTGTTGAAGCTCAACCTAAATGGCTCTCGTTTCAAAAAGCAAAAGCTGATCTATTTGAGATTCCTAAAGACTTCTTTGATTCAGCTGTTGTTGGTGGAAAAGAGCTTGCTCCGGATTTGAAGTCTAAAGGAATTCGTCTTTTTGCTAATGCTCAACTAGACACTACTTTCTTTGCATTTAATAACGACGACATGCTTTTCAAAACTAACAAAAAACTTCGTCAGGCGATTTCTCTTTCGTGGAACAGGGAAGAGGCGAATAAACTTTTTTACAACAGCTCAGCCGTTCAAGCGCAAAGCGTGATTCCACCAGGACTCGGTGGATATCGAAAGGAATTCAAAAATCCATACGTCAAATATGACTTAGAGCAGGCCAAGAAGTTATTGGCCGAGGCTGGGTATCCGGGCGGTAAAGGGCTTCCAGCTATCACAATTCAAACCAGAAATGAAACAGTGGCCCGTCAGATTATCGAGCACTTTGCTAAAAATCTTGAAAAAATTGGCGTCACGATTAAAGTTGGAATGAATACTTGGCCTGAACTTGTGAACAAAGTCACTAAGCGCCAGCATCAAATGTACACAATGGCTTGGGGTGCAGATTATCCAGATGCGGAGAATTTTCTTGGGCTTCTTTATTGCCCAAATTCTTCTCCAGGATCAAACGGATCTAATTATTGTAATCCTGAATTTGATGCTCTTTATAAGGCTGCGACTATTCTCCAGGACTCACCTGAAAGAACCGCGATGTACGAAAAGATGAACGAAATGGTGGCAATGGAGAATCCGTGGGTATTTGGATTCCATAGAACCAAATTTTATTTGTCTCAGGCCTGGTTAAAAAACTATAAGTTTATGGAGTTTAACCACTCGCAGTTTCAATATTTGAGTGTGGATCTGGAAGTTAAAAAAGAGCTTAGTAAAAAATTCTAAAAGGTAGCCGTGACTAAGTATATTATCCGCAGACTCCTGTACATGATTCCTGTCTTACTAGGAGTCAGTCTTATCATATTCGTTTTGTTTAACGTCGTTTCTGGCGATCCCACTGCTGTTTTATTGGGAAAGAACGCCACTGCTCGCCAAATGGCAGACTTGCGAGAACAACTGGGGCTGAATAAATCTTTATTCTCCCAATATCTGGACATTGTGAAGTCGGCCTTCACTTTTGATTTTGGTTATTCTTGGGCGACCAAGCAGGAAATTTCTCAAATGATCTGGCAGGGTGCTTATCCCTCACTTTGTTTGTCGATTCCGGCCTTTGTAATTTCAACTGTCGTATCTCTTCTTATTTCAGTTTTTGTGGCCTATTACAGAGGCAAAGGTATCGATTTATTTGTTCGAGTTTGTTGTATTGCGGGGATGAGTATTTCAGCGCTGGCCTACATTCTCTTTTTTCAGTGGTTTTTTGCCTACAAACTGGGATGGTTTGAAATTTCAGGATTTGAAGAAGGATTTCCCAATTTTATTTCTTATATCGCTTTGCCGGCCATTATTTGGATTGTTCTAAGTATTGGGCCTGATGTTCGGTTTTTTAGAACGGTTATTTTGGATGAGATTTATCAGGACTATGTACGTACCGCTCGCTCTAAAGGTCTCTCAGAGATCACTATTTTACTTCATCATGTTCTTCGTAATGCCATGATTCCTATTATTACTTATGTGGTCATTCAAATTCCTTCACTGATTTTAGGAGCCCTTTTGTTGGAAAACTTTTTTAGTATTCCTGGTCTCGGCGGGATGACTTTGAATGCTTTGAACTCCTCGGATTTTCCGGTGATGAAGGCCATGGCAATTATATCCAGCGTTGGTTACATCATTTTTGGATTAATTTCTGACATCTTGTACACAGTTGCTGATCCCCGAATTAAGTTTAAATAACAGGAATTTGATGAAAACTAATTCTTTATGGAAAGATGCTTTTATAAGACTGTCTAAAGACAAGTTAGCACTGGTTTCTTTAATTATCGTTCTTACTTATTTTTTCGTGGCTATTCTTTCGGCCTTGGGATTAATTGCTTCGAACTGGTCTCAGGAAGTAGGGGCCTCGAATCTTGCGCCTTCGATGGAGCATTTCTTTGGTACTGATATTTTCGGACGAAGTGTTCTGCTCAAAGTCATTCGTGGCACACAAGTGGCCATGTCTGTTGGAGTTGCTGCTTCAATTATTGCGATTCCCATAGGTGTCCTACTGGGTGCCCTGGCCGGATATTTTGGTGGTTGGATAGATGATTTTGTCACTTGGCTCTACACGACTTTTTCTTCTGTTCCTAATATCATGCTATTAATTTCGATTACTCTGATTTTGGGTAAAGGTATCTTTGCTGTGTATATCGCATTAGGTGCAACCAGTTGGGTTACTCTTTGTCGCCTTATTCGCGGTGAAGTCATGAAGCATAAAGAAAGAGAATACGTCCAAGCCGCTGGGGCCATTGGTGGTGGTCATTTCAGGAAGTTATTTCGTCATATCTTACCAAACGTTAGCCATATCATTATTATCAACACTTCAATGCAGTTTCAGATCGCAATCAAGTCAGAAGTGATTTTATCTTATTTAGGACTTGGAGTTCAGGGTGAACCGTCATGGGGAACTATGATTGATGATGCTAAGTTAGAATTGGTACGAGGCGTGTGGTGGCAACTTGCTGGCGCCACTGTCGCAATGTTTTTTATTCTTCTCGCCTTTAATATTTTAAGTGACGCTCTTAGAGATGCCCTCGATCCGAAGCTAAAAGGAAAGTAGCTATGACAACACCACTATTATCAGTCCGTGACCTTGTGGTTGAATTTCAGACCGGCGATGGAATCGTTCGAGCTGTTAATAATGTTTCTTTTGATATCCCTCTCGGAAAGACGATTGGGATTGTTGGAGAGTCCGGATCTGGCAAAAGTGTGACTTCCTTGGCGGTCATGGGACTCCTTCAAAAACCGGCAGCCGTGGTGCCTCAGGGGCAAATCCTTTTCAACGGATTAGATTTACTTACTTGTAATGAATCAAAAATGCGTGAGCTTCGTGGAAATCAGATTTCAATGATTTTTCAAGAACCGATGACCAGTTTAAATCCAGTATTTAAAGTGGGGGAGCAGATTGCTGAAGCCCTTCGTATTCATAAAAAACTTTCTCAAAAAGAAGCCTGGGAAAAAGCGGTTCATTTAATGAATCAAGTTGGAATTCCTAACCCTGCTTTAAGTGCTCACAAATTTCCGCATGAAATGTCTGGCGGTCAAAAACAGCGCGTGATGATTGCGATGGCGATTTCTTGTGAACCTAAGCTTCTTATCGCAGATGAGCCAACAACAGCTTTGGACGTCACCATTCAAAAGCAAGTGCTGGAACTTTTGCATAAGCTGCAACAAGAATATCGTATGAGTATGATGTTTATTACTCATGATTTGGGTGTGATCGGCGATATTGCAGACGATGTGGTGGTTATGTATAGGTCCAATGTTGTTGAGCAGAACAATGCTCAAAAAATCTTTGAAAGTGCCACTCATCCTTATACAAAAGGCCTGCTTGCCTGCAGACCAAAGCTTGGGGCCAATCCTCGCCGTTTATTAACGGTCAGTGATTTTATGACTGAGGAAGGCAAAGAAAAAGTTATTCCCGTTGATCGCGTTCAGGTCTTTGATAAAGAATCAGTTGCCGATAAAACGGACCATGTGCTTTTAGAAGTGAAAAATCTCGTGACCCAGTTTCCGATTAAAGGTGGGCTGTTTGGTGGCACTGTGGATCACTTTAAGGCCGTGAATGATGTTAGTTTTAAAATCAAAAAAGGCAAAACTCTGGGTCTAGTCGGAGAGTCTGGCTGTGGTAAGACTACACTCGGAAGATCTATCCTGAGATTAGTTGAACCAGCTTCTGGAAATATAATTTATGATGGAAAAGATATCACTCATGTAAAGCATGAAGAGCTTCGTCAGCTTCGTAAGAAAATGCAGATCATTTTTCAAGATCCTTATTCTTCATTAAATCCTCGGATGACGATTGCTGACATCTTGGTTGAGCCACTCATTATTCATAATGAGGGCGGCACCAAGGCGCAGCGCTTTGAAATGGCGCGAGCTTTGATTGAAAAAGTAGGCCTCAAATCTAATCAAATGAACCGCTACCCTCACGAATTCTCGGGCGGACAAAGGCAGAGGATCTGTATTGCTCGTGCCTTGATGCTAAGACCAGAATTCGTCATTTGTGATGAATCTGTATCTGCTCTCGATGTTTCTATTCAGGCCCAGGTACTAAACTTACTCTTAGATCTTCAAGAAGAGTTTGGCCTCACTTACGTATTCATTTCACATGATCTAAGTGTTGTTAATTTTATTGCTGATGAAGTGGGAGTTATGTACGCCGGAAAAATTATCGAGATGGATAAGGCGAGTAATATCTATAAGGGTGCTAAAGAAGAGTACACGCGCACTCTTCTGTCAGCTATTCCGAGAGGCGAAACTAAGCAGTCACTGGCTTCATTGGTTTAAGAGTGCAGTAGATTTTAATAAAAATCACACTCATGAAAAAGCCCCAGTAAACGTTGAGATTCCAGTCCCACATGAGTACTTTAGTATTCAAATACACTCCGGTCATCCCGAAGGCGTAAGCGCCAATAACGCTGGCCGGAGTTAATCTGTACTGAAACCATTTCTTTAAAATTACTTTTGATACAAATAAGGCCAGAAGTGAGCCACCTGTCCAGGATTGAGCCTTTAATCCTAGAAGCAAGAGTCCATCGTTTTTGGAAGCGATTAGGGCCACTGTTAGAATTAAAGATGCCACAATGATGGAATCAACAAAAGCATACAGCTTCATTTTCTTCACATCGCGCTTGGGAAAGATATCATTATAAAAAGTAGCGCAAAGTGCATTGATCGTTGAATCCAGTACACTCATAGTTGCGGCCAAAACACCTGCAACCATAATTCCCCTGAGACCAGTCGGGAAGTAGTTCACGATGAAATGCGGAAATAAATGATCGGCATTAGGTACAGAAGCAGGAATTGGGTGAGTTTGATAATGAGACCAAAGAAGTGCTCCAACACTTAAAAATAACAGACCAACAGAGATTGAAACAAACGAGGAAAAGAAGATCGCGTATTGACCACCACGAATACTTTTGTTGGCGGTAATTCTCTGCGCGAAGTCCTGATCCACTCCGTGTGTCGACATGTCGAAGAGAAATCCTCCCATCAGTCCTATCACAAATGGCCATGGGTTGGTGAAGTCTACGAAAGACGTTTTCCCTGCGGCCTGTGCCATGGACATCATGTCACTCCAGTTTTGACCACTGACTTTCGGAATAAGGTAGTGAGCAAGTGCTCCACCAAGAATAAATAAAAAGAGCTGCAAAATATCAGTCCGAACGACTGCTTTAAGTCCACCGACTTGAATATAAATTAAAGTGAGAAGGGTCACTCCGACAAGGGCGACAGGAATTGAGACTGAAAAGAATTGTGCCACTAAAATAGAACCTGAGAAAAGTCTTACTCCGACTGAAACAACCTTACTCATTGAATAAAATAAAGCAACAGTTCTGCGTCCAGAAGGGAGACCTGTGGCCTTGGCCATGACTTCATAAATAGTAAGACCCTGATCATAAACTCTTGGTAAAAAGACCACGGCAATAATGAATCTTGCAGCGATCGCACCAATATAAATCTGAATAAATGAAAAATTGTTTTTGAAAGCAAAGGCGGGGATACCAACAAAGGTCAGTGCCGATACTTCAGTCGCAATAATGGAGCAAATCGACTCAAAAAAGGTGAGGGACTTATTCGCCATATATTTTTCCTGAGCGATTTCCTCAGGAGTTTTGAGATCAGCTTCATGCATGGTTTCCCGGGAGACTAGGGCAATAACAAAAATGGCGACCACATAAGCTGCCACGAAAAACCAATCAATTAGCTGAATATTCATAACAAATTCCTTTAGAATGACCCTACTATACTGGACTAGGAACGTCTACTTTGGTTACTTGAAATGGATATTATATTTAGCTCAATGGGATCCTCCTCTCAACCGATAGGTATTGAGAAACATTGGGATTTTATGAAATCAGAAAATGAAAAAACAGTAAGCTTGCCGATCAAAGATTTGGCAAAAAAAATCATCTGTGATGGTCATCTCTTTTTATGTTCAAAAGAGGGGCGCAAATTTTATTTGATGAAGCCCGGAATTATGATCGATGAATCTTTTATCAAAAAACACGCTACTAATAATACCATCTTCGAATACTCCCAAGTCACTAACACTGTAGTGACTGCTCAGTTCACTACACTTTTTCGAGAATTAAAATATCTGCAATTCGAAAAAGATCTTCGAATAAAAAGTCAGGATATCGTTGCCTTTTTTAAGGCGACATTTGAAAAAGATGTGCACTTTTTAAGTTTCGCCATGGCTTGCTACAACGAGTTTTGTGCTCTTTCGATTGAAGATTTAAAAAGAATGCATGAGACGGATCTACATCTATTTAGAAAGTCTCTGTATTCCGCGGCTTTTGCAGTAATCATTGGTTTTACGAATGATTTTTATCACTACTCGATGATCAAAGATTTTTATAATTTAACTCTAGGGTTAGATCTTGGCCTGTGTGAATCTCATTATAGTTATTTTGTAGCTGAAGCTTGTAATCGAGAAAATCAGTCACCAGGAACTGGGCTTCTTTGGATGAAAAATGAAGGCGCCAGCGATTTAGAAGTGGACGTCTTTTTAAATCATCCCTTAAGGGGTCACAAGTTTTTCCAAGATCACTCAGAAATATTTGCTTATCCTGAATTAATCGAAGTTGTCTTGTATCAACATGAGCTTTCCAGTGGAAAAGGTTTCCCGCGTGGTATTCCTAAAGGTCAGGTTTCAAGTTGGGAAGCTGTAGTCATATTGGCGAGTTCCTTAGTTGATATTAGTGATAATTATAAATTTGAATCCTCTGTCATGGACTTCATTTATTCTTTTGAAAACCAAAAGCTTTCTGATCTTCCTATTCACCGCGTTTACAAAAAGCTTTGCATGGGACTTGGAGATATTTTTAAAATCAAGGAGAATGCAGGCTAATGGCTAAAACCCAGATTGCCATTCTTAACCTTGCAGGAGCTCTCTCAACGGAGTTGGCTTCTTACTTTGCCCGCAAGCAAATCATTCTTATTGATCCAGTGAATGATTCTTCCAAGCATGCGTGGACGCATCTCTTAGTTAAAGATATGCAAGATTGTACTGACGTTCGTAACACCTATCAAACGGTTGAAAATGATATAAAAATCATTTCCCTCACGGCCGTGAATGATCTCCAGCAATTCATGAATTCGAATGGAAAACTGATTTTTCATGAAATGTGGATGAAAAATAGTTTGGGGCCGTTTATTTTGGACAAATTCCTCCAGGAGTACGGTGGCATTGCTTTAGATGACAATTATCCGACTTTTAAAGAGAAGGGATCGTTCATCATTACTAATCCTTTTAATACTGGTGAGTATCTTGACCGAATGGTTCAAAGCGCATATCTCGATGGTATTAGTGGTCTTTCTATAAAAACTTTTTTTGATCATCTCGTCATGTATCTGACGGGACTTAAAACGAAGGGAAAATTAGGGATGCCAATTGAAGTTATGTACGGATATTTTGAGGATGTTTTTGGTGTTCAGCTTCATTTCTTCACCAAAGATTTAATCCTCGAAGATGTCACTTCAAGTCTTTCAAGCGAGATTTCTAAACAAGCCGAAAAATACCTTCTCAATATTGCCGTTCAATCGAGTGACTTTTTTGACTTCA
>CANFNN010000098.1 GCA_947448095.1 Bacteriovoracaceae bacterium
AAACGAATGGCCGATGAACTGGGTATTATCGTAGTTCTGCCTTCGGCGAATGGTCTCAATTGGGGTGGCCATACTCGAGGGCTTTTGCGAGATCTTGGACGCTTGATGAGAAAAGAGTTGAATATTGATGTCGAACGTCTTGGTGTGTCTGGGCATTCCATGGGAGGCATGGGAATTACCAGGAACTATCTATGGACTGCTGATGAGTTTGCTTTTTATCTTCCGATGGCGGCTGGCATGGACGTGAACCAACAAACAGAGCAGCAGCTTAATAAACAATTCAACGTTCCTTATGTTCATTTGCAAGGAAGAAAAGATCACTTTGAGATTTTTATCACTCGCTGTGAAGAACAATTAAAACGCACCAAAGATCTCGAAGTCATCTATGCTCAGCCTTCAAAGCTTGAGATGATCTTCTATGATGGTGCCCATAATTATGATTTTGAATTATTCAAAGCGAATTTGAATAAGTTGATAACAAATTCTCCCCGAAACCTTTATCAAAAAGAATTATGGGGAAGTCTGCATACCGTTAAGTCAAAGAACGTGGAAAATAATATTACCTACGACTATGATTCTGAGGCGCGCTACTTTTGGATAGAGGCAACAAACACTGACTTAGCAACTCCTGAAAGAATTGATTTTCATGCTAAGGTTGAAGGCAGTACCATTAAAATTGATATGCCAATAATGCCAAAAATGAGCAAAGGTTTAAAAGTCTATCTTCATTCCTCAATGATTGATCTGAATCAAAATATTGATGTCGTCTTGAACGGAAAATTAATTATGACGAGGGAAGGTAAGCCTGGGATATTAAAAAACATGGATGAATTCGATGCGGGTTTTAATTTTGAAGATACAATTGATATTAATCTCGCTGCACTTTAAAAAGCGATATCTATTCGTTTAATCTCTTTCCATGCGCCTTCTGCAAGATCATTAAGCTCAAGGTTGCCAATCTTTTTTCGGATCAGTCGTAGTGTAGGATGTCCTATGGCCGCAGTCATCTTTCTGATCTGACGATTTTTCCCTTCGGTAATAGTGATCTCAATCCACACATCTTGAACCGTTTTACGGAACCTGACGGGAGGATTCCGAGGAGCGACGTCTGGCTGGGGATCAAGAATCTTCACACTACATGGACTGGTGAGATAATCTTCAATTTTTAATCCGGCCCGCATTCGCTCTAATTCATCCTCAGTTGGAATTCTTTCCACTAAAACCCAGTAGGTTTTTGGTTTTTCATTTTTCGGGTTCAAGAGCTTTTCAATCATTAAACCGTCATTGGTTAATAAAAGTAGCCCCTCGGAGTCCTTATCAAGTCTACCGGCCGCATAGACATCACCTGGGAGATTAAACTCACTGAGTGCCCGAGCACCGTCCTCAGGAGTGAACTGTGAAAGCACGTTGAAGGGTTTATGGAAAAGGATATAGCGGTACATAATGTTCATTCTAACCTAAAAGACAGAACCTGTCATAAAGGGATTAAGCACTAACATCTTCTATCATAAACCAATACTCATGGCCGGGAGCGAGAAAGGGGATTAAAACCCTTTTAGCGAGGTGCATATGGAAAAAGTCATTCTCCTGATTGGTTTTGGTCTTTTCTCACTCGCAGCAACTTTGTTTGCAAGTGCGGCCTTCAATTGAATTCTTGACTCAAGGAAGAGTCACCTTTAAATTTTAAGTGTATGTCTGATTACGAATTAGTTTATTCTGATGACCCTAACTTTAAAAAGCGCTGCCCTAAGTGCTCTAAGTTTCCCTGCGCTTGTCCCAAAAAAGAAGACCTGAAACCCACCGAGCATACTTTGAAAATTCGATTAGAAAAAAATAGTCGTGGTGGGAAAACGGTTTCTGTTGTTTTTGAGTTACCTGCCAATGAGCCATATTTCAAAGAGATTGAAAAAAAACTCAAAGCTCTTTGCGGCACTGGTGGATCATACAAAAATAACATGATTGAGATTCAGGGTGATCACCGTGAAAAGATAAAAGTTTTTTTAGAAAAAATTGGATTCAAAATAAAACTGGCTGGTGGATAATGAAATTTTTCCTTCTTTTATCATTAGTATTTCCTACTCTTTCTTGGGCCTATCCGGCGATGGGGGATTTTGTTCACTATGAAGCGAAGTATGAAGATGCCTACGTGAAACTAGAGAAGACAGTTTTGTCTCATGACCCTGTTGAAAATACTTTTGAAGTTCGAACTTTTATGACTTTTAAGGGCAATGTTCTTCAAAATGATATTCATGTTTTACCCTATAGTTTTCTCTATACCCCTGAGAAAGTAGCAAGTGTGATTAAGAGCTGTGAGGATAGGGAAGGAGTGATTACCGAGTTAGTTGTGCAGTCTACACCGATGTCAGTTTGCGAGTTCTATAACGAAGACTCACAGTTGACCAACATGATTGGGCCCGTGCCCTTTGGAGTAGTACGTTTCCAGGTTTATCTTCAAGGGGAAGAGTTCCTTGATTTTAATTTAACTTCCTTTAATTAACTCATCCATCGCTTTGATTCCACTCAATATCTTCTTCAGAAATGAAGGATCATTTTTGATATACACAAAGTTCGGGTGCTGAGACCAAAGCGATTTTAGTTTGAGATCTATTTCAATCGCTTTCTTTTGATCTTCATTTCTCATAGGATTTCCTAGATCAATTGCCAGACCACCTGCAGCTGCTGTTTCAAAAAAAATCACGGCATCGTAGCGAGCGAGTTCATTTTTTAAATTAGTTCCCATTACTTTATAAAAGTCTTCTGCCCCTTTAGGCCAGTAGGCACCACCATCTACTGTTCCGCGGTCACATAATAAAGTGTGATGAGGGAAAAGTGTGGCGTAGGAATCTTCGATATTATTTTGAACATGAAAGATAGATTTCTGAATGCTCTCAACCACGTGAGGTGAATCAACCCGAGGATAGCCTCCGCGAAACAGAAGAGTCGCCACTTCTGGCACTAAGGATATAAAATCTTTGAATTCTAGCTTGAAGAGCTCGGCAGCAGTGGATTTTCCACCCCCTGGGCCTCCGGTTAGAGCTATTTTTTTGATCTGTTGTTTTCTAACTTTAAGTTTTGGCATATAAGGCGGAGTATAGAGAAAATTATGGATACTGAAAACGGCCAAAAAATGAATTTATGTCTAACCTGCAGGCGCCGGCTGCTGACCTGCGTTTGCCAGTATTTACGACCATTTGAGACCAAATCCCGTTTTGTCATCCTGATGCATCCTATGGAATTTAAAAAAGAAAAAGTCGGAACGGGTAGATTTAGTCACCTGATCCTTAAAAACTCAGAAATCATCGTGGATGTCGGCTTTGATGAGAATACGCGGTTTCTTGAAGTGATTAAGGACGAAAACTACCAAACGGTAATTCTTTATCCAGGCGATGAGACGATTGATCTGTCCAAAGCCGAATCCTCAATCAAGCTAGGATCAAAACCCCTTCAGTTTCTGGTCATTGATGGAACTTGGCCATGTGCCAAGAAAATGATGAAGCTCACTACCAAGCTTCACCGGCTGCCTCGCGTAAGTTTTGATACTCTGAGAATTTCAGAATTTCAGGTGAAGCATCAACCTCTTCCGGGATGTTTATCTACGGTTGAATCTCTTCATCAGGTGCTTTTGGATCTTAACAAGCTCGGTAAAGAAGAGACTCATGGGTTTGAAGAAAACTTAATGGAAGTTTTTCGTAAAACTGTTCAGCAGCAAATTGAGCTCGCGCAAGATCCCTCTCGCCAAGGTTATCGCAAAAAACCTTTTAAATTATCAAGTGATCGAAAAATTGCTAAAAAATGGGACCATCGTCTGCTATTTTTCAGGGAATCTGCTGAGTAATTTCCTGTCTTGGTTTTTCACCCCACTCATGTTTTTTAGAAAAACTTTTTAGAAGAGCGAGAAGCCTCCACCAAGAGTTGAGTTGTTTGTAACCAAAATGAAGAATGATTGTATTGAAAGCACTCTTCACGCATGACCAACTTTTATTGCGAGAGACATAACGATTGTCCAGATAGACTCCAATCATTGTAATGATCACGTTGAAAATTAATCCCGCCAGAAGATAAAACATAACCATTTTCGGGTCGAGCCAGCCCTCATACAATGCGTAAGGAATAATCAAGAGCGCGGTAAACTCAAGCAGAGGAGAAAAAACTTCGACTAGCCAAGAATATGGGATAGCGATTAATCCCAGAATCCCGTGGGCCGGATGAAAGCAGAGGTCAATGTTTCTGGCCAAGGTATCAATCAGTCCCAGCTGCCAGCGCATTCTTTGGACCATCAGGTGTTTTATGTCTTTGGGAACTTGAGTGTGGCAGGTTGTGATCGGAAGAATTTTAAAACGATATTCCTGGCCGGGATAGGCCTTTCTCAGTCTTACAATTAAATCGAGATCTTCTGTAATGGAATTAGGTCTGAAGCCACCAATCTTTTTCCATGCTTCTTTTTTTACCATGCAAAATGCACCAGAGATCAAAGTGGTTGAGCCCATAATGCTCCAACCAAGTCTTTCGCATAAAAACGTTCGAAGATACTCGAGACTTTGGAAAGTTGTGAGCCAACCTTTTGCCTGCAGAGTTTGAATAACACCACCTGCGGCCACAAGTTTAGGGTCTTGTGCAAACGCGCGTAAGCAGCCTTCTACACCTCGGGCCGTTGGTATCGTGTCTGCATCCATGGTGCAGATGAGATCATATTTGGCGTGATGAATCCCAATATTCAATGCCTGAGCCTTTCCTGAATGGGTGGCCTCAAGCACGATGAGATCGGGGTAGGTAATTGAATGAAAGGTTCCAGAAGTTTCTTCAAGTCTTCTTAATTGGAACATGGTTTGAAGGAGCTTAAATGTTTTGTCATGAGAGCCATCGTTAATGACGATGATTTCTTTATTAGACTGAGGCAGTGAAAGATAGGTTTGTATTGTTTCAACAATGAGGGACTCTTCATTGAAGGCAGGAATAATAAAAGAAACTTCCGGAATCTTGCCAGAAGACTTTTGTTGCTTGGATTCTCGGCGATATTTTTTAATCTTTGCCCATGAAAGCATCATTAAGATGCCGTAAAAAAAATTAATGATGAAAAAATACACACCCGTAAATTTTAAGATGAGTAGACAAAATTCTTGTATCATTAAAAAGTCCAGACAAGGTTAAGAGTTGATGTCAAAAATTGATTATCTAGTTTTCCTAAATCGGTGTAATCGAAAAGAAATTCTGATTTCACGTCAGGGAAGAAATAGTAGCTTACGCTTGCACCCACAGACTTGGTTCCAATCGTTTGACTAGAGCGACCTATAATTGATTGAGCAGCTTCAAGTCCCTTGTATCCATAGACTGAGAATGAATAATTTTTTTCTTCATAATAAGTGATTTTCAAACCAAGGCTATTAAGTTCTTTAGCTTCGCCTGGATCTTTAAATTGCGCCTGACCCATCATGAGCTGAGGAATAATTAAAAGGTGGCGAATTTTTTCAATTTCAACACCTAATCTCATGGATTGAAGATGGGTAATTGTGTAGAGAGAATTTTGATAGATGAGAAAAGGAGAAATCCCTTCAGAAAGAGCGTGGTAAAGAGCTAAAGAATATTGATCTTTCGCTAGAATTTCTACACCAGATTTTCCCTTGAGGTACCTCGCCTCAAGTGTGAGATTTTGAAGTGGATGATAGACGACAAATGCTCCTGCCCGGTTTTCATATAAATTGAATCTTTCTAGGTACGTTCCCTGAAGTCCCGCTTCCCATTTGGGAGAAAGAACTGCTTTGGCCAAAAAATCAGATTGCCATGCACTATCGTTTTGCCGATTGAGTTTTATGTGTTGAGTAATGAGTTGAACTTCGTGGGCATAAGTTGAAGTTGACAAAAACACTATGAATAGACCGATCAACCTTCTCATTTCCATCCTTGGTCTTTTGTTGTTAATCCGTATCCCTATGCTAGAATTTGTTGAGTCGGTTAGGCAAAGTTTTTTCAAAAGAAGTCATGAGAGTTATCAAATCTGACACGGGTTTTCTCTATTACGAGAAAATTTTCAAACAATTAATGGCCAACCAGTCTGACCTGGTGATTTGGCAGTTATCTCCTGAAAATGGTGAACGACAAATTTCGCGCTCTAGGCTCAATGCTTTTCACATGGAATCAGGCAGACTGTTTGTTCAAGTAGACTCAGAAAATAAGGTAAAGGCGTTTTTACCTTTATATTGCTTCGCCGAAGATGGGCCATTGATATTTAAGGCCAACATCCAGGATATTTCGGACAGTAATGTGAGTTTGAGCATGCCCGATGAAATCAAAGTGCTGGAGGATCCAGAAGTGGTTCATATCCATGGATGCACAGGGCACATTATCAATACACCGATCATTAAGCGCATCGACGTCTCACCGATTGATACCAGTCCCGACATTATGCGAGTTAAATCAATGTCCCAAAGATCTAAAAGGGATAAGGATTTATTAAATAACGAATTTGGTTTAAGTGTGGATGAGGAAGATAAACTCTTTGCTGATAAGCGCGAGACTCCCAGAGCACGTCCCAAAGCTGATAAGTGGGTCAAGGTTGCTCAACTTCAGGGAACAGGTCCGATTATTTATAAGCTATTTGATCTCTCTCAAGGTGGTATGGCGTTTGTCAGTTTTGACGAATCAGAATTCGCCAAGGGCTCCGAGATTCATATCGTTGGTTTTAACGACTTTGATCTCGATGATCCTCTTATTGGTAATATAATGTCCATCCGTCCAATAGATGGAGAGTTAAGTGAATTTAAAATCGGCGTCAAATTTTCTGAGGGTCAGGACTAAAATTCGTAATAATAATCAAATTTATTTTCGTTATTTGTATCTGACTTATTGATGACCTTCTTTTGGTGTTTAAGAGATCTTTCAATTGCCTTCAATTCTTTTTCTAATTTTTTTGGATCCACATATTCGGAGTCTTTGCCTTGGTCACAAATTAAAGTTTGTCTGTGAATGAAGATCAATTGATTAAGGGCCTCATCTTTGGCCTTAATGGTTCGGCTTCGGTCGAAATCCAGATGGCTGCCAATACCTTTCAAGTGCTCAGGAAATATGATAAAAATTTCTTTGATTTTTTTACAAGCACTTACTACATCTTCTTTATCTAAATCTTCCCTTGAACTTTCAACTTTCTCAATCAGAAGGGTAGTCCGGTCCAGCATTTCTTGTTTGATTCTTTTTTCTTTCATCGATTGAGCATACGTCATCTGGCACATGAGAAAAGTGACAAGCATCAAACTGATTTTCATAAAAACTCCCGTTTTAATCTACACCTGATCAACTTTTAGGCAGTACAAGCTGCTTAAAGATGGTCAAATGATCTTATTTGGAATGTATTTATTCAAATCCCATGCCAGATCGCTCTTGGATAAGACCAATCTGAACCCGCAGATCAATGAGTTGCTGATCCCAATAACTAGCAGTCGGAAACTGGGGAAACATGCGCTGAAAAGAGTGATCTTCCCAGCGTTTGGTAATCCAGGCATTGAAGTGAACCATGCGCATAGTTCGCAGAGGTTCTGTAAGGTTCATGCGAAGATAGTCTTTTCGAGTCATCTCTTTATAAGCATCAATGAAGCGTTCACGGTCTTTGGTGCCGTCTTCGTCCTGGCCAGGAAACAATAGCCATAAATCCTGCTCAACCGGACCAGTAATACAGTCGTCAAAATCAACTGCCTTTGGTCCATCACTTGTCCAAACGATATTTCCCCGGTGAAAATCCCCATGAATCCGTTGAAGCTCAAGATGAGCAAACATCGGCTCCAGAATCATTTCTAGCTGCTCGAGAAGTTTCAGGTAATGAACAAAGCTTATATGGTCCACTGGCCTGAGTCGCTCAAGCTCGAGTCGGCTGGACTGGACAAAAGTTTTGGGTGTGAGAGTAAAGCGGTGAGAGAATTTCGCCGTTGAGCCAATGTTATGGATCCTACCAATGAGTCTTCCCACTTGGTCAATTTCGTCTTTCATGAGTTCATCTTTCAGGCGACCCAGGACTTTTGGAAAGAGGGCAAACCAAAGATTAGTTTCTGGATGCAAGTGCAGAGTAGAGCCATTAAATTCGAGTGGGGCAACGACCGGAACTTCAAAGTCTATTAGGCTTGCTAGGAATTTATGTTCTTCAAGGATTTGTTCTTTGCACCATCTGCCCGGTCGATAAAATTTGACCACGACGTTGGCCGGAGCAAAGCCTTTGCCAAAATCAGACTGACTAGCAAGCTCAACATCATAGACTCTGTTCTCAAGACTATTAAGCGCCATGATCCGGCCAGTGAGACGTTTGCCAAGGCCTTCAACTGCCGCCATGACGTGATCTGGAGATAAAAGGTGGAAGTGCTGAGTTTCTTTGCCCCATAGGCTTAATGATTCGGTCATGGTTAGGATTCTTATTTAAAAGGTGTAGGTAAGGTGTAGGCCACATCTTACGACCGATTGAAGGAAGTGCCAATTATTGATGCTATATTTTCACCAAGAAAAGACTATTTGAGTCTTGTTATAACGGTGACTTAAAGCCCTTTTGGGCGTGGAGTATTTTTCCATAAACAAAGAAACAGTCCACTGTAGTAAAATGGTTAAAAATAAGCCCATGTCTCCAAAGGATCTTTATGAAATTGATAATCATTGGTCTCTTGAATTTACTCTTAGTTATTCAAGTCTATGCCCAGCAGCCGGCGTTTAAGGACCAACAGGAAATTGAGAAAAAAGCTTCTCAAATTATTGAGGACCTAAAAAGTTCCAATCGCCTGAACGGCAAAGAAATATCCAATGCTATTTCACCCTACGTAAAAGATCCCAAAGTGGTTAAAAGCATTTCAACATTGGATACCTCCAAGGCAAGTGAAGCTGATCTTAAAAAGATGGTGGCGAAATTATTAACAATCTCCAACAATCAAAGTGCTGGAATGTGTATTAAGGAAGAAGCTAAGTGTGGTGAATCTGAACAAAGCTGTTGT
>CANFNN010000099.1 GCA_947448095.1 Bacteriovoracaceae bacterium
AAAACGTTCTCTAAGAAATGTCTTGAGAAAATGTTGGATCATACTTGGCCAGGTAACGTGCGTGAACTTCAAAATGAAGTGGAACGTTTGGTGGTTTTGGCCGGTGATGATAAAAACATTACGCCTGATATGCTAAGTGCAAGAATTCTAGAAAGCAGCGAAGGAAATTCTGGTGGCCACTCATCTTCTGGAGGAAGTTTCCTCAAAGGTGTAAATACAAGTGGATCTTTGAAAGAGGCACTTGAGGAATTGGAAATTCTCATGATCCGCGAGGGTCTGAAGCGTTGTGGATTTAATAAATCTAAACTGGCCAAGGAACTAGGTATTTCCCGGGCGGGTTTGATCATGAAAGTCGATAAATATGGATTAGATAAGCGCGCTCTCAAACGGGCAGCTGGTGAATAAAAAAAAGGGCTCCGAAAGGAGCCTTTTTTTTTGATCTGTTTGGTCGGTTAAGCAGTATTTTCCTTGCCATGATTTTCTCAAAAATCGGCCTACACTTGAATCATGCCACAAGTGCTCAAATCAAAAAATCTTCAGGAAACGACTATTTTATATCAGGACTCAGAATATATTTTTGAGGAGGGGGATAGCAGTCGTGATCTCTTCGTAATTCAGGAGGGCAGAGTTGAGATTTGGAAGAAAACAGAAACTTCTGAAATCAAGCTTGCCACATTTAATCGTGGAGATTTTTTTGGTGACATGGCCCTCCTTCAAGGTGGAGTTCGATTTGCTTCAGCTAAAGCCTCAGGAGTGACCAAATTATTAGTCATCCAGCCCGGCGGTTTTTTACTCAAAATTAGACGTGACCCCACTTTTGCTTTTGAAATGCTTCAGGCCCTTTCTTACAGAATCAAAATTTCGAACGAAAGATTAGTAGATGTTATTCAAAAGGGAAATGTTCCAAAAGAAACTGTGGATGATATTTTAAAATTAATCGGTGGGCAATAATGTTAACCAACGTTCAAACTGAACGGATGGTGATTATATCAGATCTTCATTTAGGCAATCCCTTTTCTGAAACTACTCATCTGGCCTTAAAATTTATGAAATGGGCCGCTTCTCAAAATTTCGATATTGTTATTAATGGTGATGGACTTGAAATGGCGCAAGCATCAAAAACAAAAATTATGCGTGATTTGCCAGAAGTTTTTCGGACCATTAAAGAAATTCGAAAACAGCGACGAACTATATATTACGTTGTTGGGAATCACGATATCAGTCTTGAAAATTTTCTGGAAGATTGGGGATACTTTAAAGTTTCCCCCTTTCTCAATATCACTTCGGGTAAGGCGCGTATTCGAGTTGAACATGGACACTTGTACGATCCGTTTTATGTAAAGTATCCTCGTCTTTATGAAAAGCTTACGCACTTAGGTGGCCTGATGCTTTTTATTTCTCCACGCTTTTATAAAACTTGGATACGCTTTGAAAAATGGCGGGCGCATTTGAGAGCGAAGAGAACTGGAATCTTTGGTGAGCCACCAGAGTTTGCTGAGGCAGCAATTGAAATTTCTAAGCGAGGATTTGACTGTGTCGTTTTTGGGCACACCCATCACCCTGGCGAAGTGCAACTAGAAGATGAAAAGCGGTATTTGAATCCTGGGTCCTGGCTTCTTTCATGCCACTATGTTGAGATTAATCAGGGAAAGGTAGAATTAAAAATCTGGCAGCCTTAATTCTTGGCTGCCCACTTGACCATTTCTGCTGCGATTTGATTATCTAAACCATCCAAGTCTATAAGATGGCCATCATCATACCACCACTGAGGAGCTTCGGGGTGAGTTCCGGAAACGGAGATCCTGCCTTTTCCAAAATTTGTTTCCACTGCGTTAATGGCGTTGGTCGTATTGTAACGGGATTTCACTGTGATATTTTTGAGTTGGGAGTTGGTGAAAGAAAACCAAGGTCCTCCTTCCCAGTAATGATATCTGACTCCCTCAGGAGTCAGCATCTTCTCAACAGACGGGTAAGTTTTGGCCTTGCGGTACACTTTCGTTTTGCCACTGATGATTCCGAGCCCATCAACAGAGGTTTGTCCAACTTTAGGTGTAGTGAGAAAAGCACCTGCACAAAAGCCAACATAGCCTCCGCCATTTTCAACGAATTTTTTAATGATGGCGCGATTGGTTGCACCCAATGCATTGGAAGCAGAACCAGATTTTCCACCAGGCTGAACCCAGATTTTTGCAGATTCAAAAAGTGAGGCATCGAAATTTTCAGGAGTCACAATCATAGGATCAAGGCCTGCAAGTTTTGTCACATATACAGCGGCTTCAATACATCCATCCTGACAGGCCCCTGGACCACCCCAAACAAGAGCATCATAAGCAAAAGCTGTTTGGGTAAAAAGGATAAAACTAATGAATAAAAGTTTCATGAAAACTCCTCGTGAGTCCTTTCAGTTTATCAAGAGCCTCTCAGAGCGCCATGTTGGCAAAAATTGCTCCCTGTTTGAAGCGTCATTTCTTTACCCCTGAGAGTGACAAGGGTATAACTGAAGGATATTTTTCAGGAGGCCTTACGTGCTAACCAACGAGCAAAAACGCGACCAACTCGCTACACTTTCCCATCACGCAGAACTAGGTGGAGGGGTTGAAAGAATCAATAAGCAACACGAACAGGGTAAATACACTGCCCGTGAAAGAATTAATAAACTTTTAGATCCTGAATCATTTATTGAATTTGATAAGTTCATGGTTCACCGCTGTGAATCTTTCGGCATGGAAAAAACGAAGTACCTAGGGGATGGTGTCATCACTGGGATTGGAAAAATTAATGGCCAACAGGTGGCTATTTTTTCTCAAGACTTTACCTGTTGGGGTGGAGCACTGGGAATGGCCTATGCAAAAAAAATCTGCAAGGTCATGGACTTTGCTATCGATAACAGGATTCCTGTTATTGGTGTCAACGATTCCGGTGGCGCTCGTATTCAGGAAGGGGTTGAGTCTTTGGCCGGCTACGCTGAGATTTTTCACCGTAACGTTCAGGCTTCAGGAGTGATCCCTCAGATTTCATTAATCATGGGACCTTGTGCTGGTGGTGCCGTCTATTCTCCGGCCATGACAGATTTTATCTTCATGGTAGATAAAACATCTTACATGTTTGTAACCGGCCCTGACGTTATTAAAACAGTGACTCATGAAGAAGTGACCAAAGATGCATTAGGTGGAGCTCATACTCATAATGAAAAATCAGGTGTTGCCCATTTCTGTTGTGACGATGAAGATGACTGTTTTGAAAGAGTCAGAGAGCTTTTTTCATTTATTCCTTCCTGTAATAAACAAAAACACAATTTGAAACTCACGAGTGATTCGGTTTCAAGAGCAAACAACAAGCTTAAAAACCTCATTCCTGATAGTTCAAAAAAACCCTACGACATGCATGAACTGATCATGGAAGTAATTGATGATCAGCATTTTCTTGAAGTTCATAGTGGATTTGCCAAAAATATTCTGACGGGTTTTGCTTCCATCGGTGGAATCAAGGTGGGGATAGTCGGAAATCAACCAGCCTTTTTAGCTGGATGTCTGGATATCGATTCGTCGGTCAAGGCGGCTCGCTTTGTCCGTTTTTGTGATGCCTTTAATATTCCAATTATTACTTTGGTTGATGTACCAGGATTCTTACCAGGAACAGTTCAAGAGTACGGCGGAATTATTCGTCATGGAGCCAAGCTGCTCTACGCCTATTCTGAAGCCACAGTTCCTCTGATTACTTTGATTACGCGCAAAGCTTACGGTGGAGCCTATGATGTAATGGCCTCAAAACATATTCGTGCCGATATTAATCTTGCATATCCAACTGCCGAGATTGCCGTCATGGGTGCAGAGGGTGCAGTAAATATTATTTTTAGAAATGATCTCAATGGACTAAAGGGTGAGGAATTCAATAAGAAAAAGGCTAGCCTGGTTGAGAATTATGAAAATAATTTTGCTAATCCTTACCGAGCAGCAGAACTTGGGTACTTAGATGAAATCATCAACCCCGAGATTACTCGTCAGAGACTTTATCAATATCTTAAAGCGCTAGAGCATAAAAAGATCCTACGTCCGGATCGTAAACACGGGAATATACCTCTATGAAAGGCAAACGCGTCTTAATAATTAATCGTGGTGAAATTGCGATTCGAATTGCGAAGGCCCTAAACGAATTGGGTCTTGTCTCAGTTGGGGTGTGGACTGACAATGAAACAGAACCTCCCCATTTAGAGTATTGCCAGGAATGGGTTCATCTGAGTGGAAATAATAATAAGGAAACTTACCTTAATATTCCTAAGATCATGAAACTCATTGAGCATTATAAAATCGATGCGGTTCATCCTGGATATGGTTTTCTTTCTGAAAATAGAGAGTTCTCAGAAACGCTTGCTGCCAAAGGTGTGACCTTCATTGGGCCCAATCCGATTGCTGTTCATAAAATGGGTGCGAAAGATATTTCTAAGCAAATTGCTAAAGAAGCTGGTGTGCCAGTTGTTCCTGGATCTACTGGTGAAATTGAATCGGTAGAAGAGGCCATCAAACTTGGAAATGAAATCGGCTATCCTATTCTTTTGAAAGCGGTGGCTGGCGGCGGTGGGAAGGGAATGCGACCTTGCTACAATGAAAAAGATATCAAAGAAAATTTCTCGGCCGTTCAAAGGGAGGCCCTTTCTTCTTTTGGGTATGCGGGGCTTTTGGTTGAAAAATATATTTTGAATCCTCACCATATTGAGGTTCAGATACTTGCTGATAAAAAAGGCAATGTGTATCACTTATTTGAAAGAGAGTGCTCCATTCAGCGTCGTCACCAAAAGATAGTGGAAGAAGCCCCCTCGCCGTTTATCGGTACTGATGAGGCACTTCGTAAGGCCATCTGTGAAACAGCTGTTCGTTGTGCCAAAGCCGTTAATTACGATTCAGCGGGAACTGTTGAATTCATCATGGCAGAAGACAAAAAGTTTTATTTCTTAGAAATGAATACCAGAATTCAAGTCGAGCATCCCATTACTGAAGAGATCACAGGAATTGATTTAGTCGCAAACATGATTAAAGTGGCTTTTGATCAGCCCCTAGATTTTAAATCTCAAGAGGATATAAAAATTCAGGGCCATTCGATTGAGCTAAGAATTTGTGCCGAAGATCCAATTACGATGCTTCCAGCTCCTGGTAAAATTGTGGGCTTTGAAACAACCTTTCCTCAAGGTATTCGTTTTGATCACTGTATTTATCCTAAATTCACAGTCACTCCGGACTTTGATCCCATGCTTGGTAAACTTATTGCCAAGGGATTTAGCCGTGATGTGGCGATTAGAAAGCTCAGAAATGCGATTGATGGATTGATTATTGATGGAATTAAAACCAATATCCCTCTTCATAAAGTGATCCTGGATGAAGAAAATTTTAAAAACGGTCACTATTCAACCAGCTATATCAGTTTGATTAAACCGCAGGAAAAAGTTTTAGTAAAAGAAGAGATTAAAAGCTTCATGTTAAAAGTTGCAGCGATTGAGATGAATCAGTTGGGAGGAGTCAAATGAGATATTATTTCATGAATCAAGACATGAATGAGTTTGCTCTAGATGTCGAGCTTCAGCCTGGCAAAGTGATGGAGTTTACCCATGAAGGTCTTAAGACCAAACTTTTTTTAAGAGTGCTTGCCGGCAAAAATTATTACTCCTTTGATCAGGTGGCCTGGAAAAAACTGGCCTCTCTTGGAGTGAATGAAACTTTGGTCTCCCACTCAGAAATGTATAAGGTCTATAGGGGATTTAAACCTTCTGGACTAAATAAAGGTGGTGCGGGTGCCCTTATCACGCAGATGCCGGGTAAAGTTGTGAAGCTCTACAAAAAAGAGGGTGATGCAGTCATTAAAGGAGAAACAGTCTTGATTTTGGAGGCCATGAAAATGGAAAACGAAATCAAATCGGGTGCTGATGGCGTGATTAAATCAGTGAACATAATCGAAGGCCAAACTCTTGAAGCCGGATTTTTAATGATCGAAATTGAAGAATAAAAAAAGAGGGGCGAGTTTGCCCCTTTTATTTTTTCTTTTTGGTGAAAACATCAATACCAATTCCAAACGTTGTGGGTGTGGATCTCAAGTTATAATCAATCGTGCCATCATAAAAACCATGCTGCATTTTTGAATAAATCGTCTTTTGATCTATGAACAAAGAAACTCTGCCTCGCTGATACTCCAAACGGTGTCCAATAGAAGCATTTATGCCTTGAACTTTTTGTTGGTCATAGTAATCATCCCAAGCAACCCCGGGAATGATATGCACTGAGCGAGCCTTTCCTGTATTAATCCCGACATCACCTTTCACAGTGTAGCTAAGTTTTCCGGCCTTTTTCGTATCAAAAATAACGAACTGTCTTCCATAGCCGACCTGCCAAATCATGTTGTAATGAGTATTCCCTAGATAAAGCATGGAATTGCCTTCGGGAATCGTTTGCGAAAAATTGTCACTCTCTTCAATCGGACTAACTGTGTATTCAGGAACGCCATTCACTTCTTTAGTGGAGTAGGCGAGACTCTTGAGGTATTTCGGATGAAACACTGATAAATAGAAAATGTTCTTATTCTTTTCAAGAGAAAATGTGAAAGTGTTAGTTGGTTCATCTATCCATTGAGCGGCATTTTGCGGCTCAGTCCAGTTGGCAGGATTGTAATAACTGTTTGATGTGCGCTCATGCATCTCCACATCTTTAACAACTATGTTTATAACTCCACTTCTTATATGCAGATCCGTAGGAGCATAATCTGTTCGTGAGAAACCGAAGTTAAATCTGATTTTCCAACTATTTCCATGTTCATCTTTTTTATCTAAAACGATTGGAGCAATATCTTTTCCTTCAAGCTCTCTAATTTGCGCGCACGTACGCTCTTTTTCTTTATTGAGAATGACCTCCTGACTGAGTTCAGAGTCGTCTTTACAAAAACTCGTTAGGTCGATGTCCATGGTTCGAGTTTCCTCTTGAGCAAAAGCTAGAGAATTAACTAGGATCAAAGCATAAAGGAGATTTTTCATACTTCGGATCTTAAAAGAATAGATCTTGCAGTGGAAAAAAAAAATGTCCAATCAGCTTAAGTGATTGAAACTTAGGGGGAATACTCAATTCGAATGGCTTCCCAGTGCTTCTCAATCAGGCCGTACTCAAATTGAATCATGGCCGAGTGGGGCCACTCATACCAAGCGTATTTTCGTGCCGAGATTTCTTCATTGTAGAGCTGAGTCCAAAAGCCCAGGTTCTGAACTAAGAGGGGACTATTTTTCAATTCAGAGGCACTAAGATACCTCCCGAGTAAAAATGTTATCCAAGGAAGCGACGCCCGGAATTTGAGGGAAGGCTTCAGTAATTTATTTTTCATTAAATTGAGATGATGGGCGAGATCTTCAGGGGCAATTTCTGAAGGAACTTTTTTAATCATTTTGACTAACCAGCACATCTGATTGCGAAGCTCTAAGTCGTCTTGATGGGCGCTGGAGAGAAGACCTCGGACTGGATAAAAGAATCCGGTATAGCTGGTTCGCCCACAATGACTCAAATTGGGGTCCAAAGTTGTCTGGGCGGTGAATGGGCCAGAAAGCCAAGACAGAGAACCAAGACAGAGAATTATAACTAGGGCCGACAAGCGGTGAAGTTTTGGCCTAAGCAGTTTCAAAGGTAAAATAACAAAAACAACTCCCCATAGAACAAAACCAGTCGTGACGATCCACTGGAAAGGAAGAGTGACATTTGCCCAGTCAAGGAGGCGCCAGCTAGGGAAAGAAACCAGTAGAAGAATGCCCGCAAATAAGTACCTAAGTCGTTTCATTCCCCTATTTTCTCCTGGTTAGCTGGATACGGCAAAATATTCCTGGCTTAAATGCGTTAGTTTTACTGAGGTATGATAAAATGAGCAAAGGGGACCAATAGGATGCAATCATCTGAAGCTACCAAAAAGATCATTCTCCAGACTAACCTTAAAGGGTATTTCTTTGAGGGACTCAATGCCCTGAATAAAAAGTCACTGTGCCCAGTCCCTGAATCCGTCATCTTTTATTCCAGTGATGTTTTAGACAAATTCGCTTTGTCTCAGGACTTCTTTGATGTGACTGATGGAAAGGTGCGAGAAAAAATATTAGGCATGAAACTTTTAGAGGCTTCACAACTGACTCGTGAAGAGCAGAAGAAAGTTTATAAAGAAGTCGCCGATATGTCGCTTTTAGTTTGTGGCTATTTTTCTGAATCAACTCACAACAAAATCGTCGATAACCAGTATTATTCTCAAATTGGAAGAATGGCCTATTCTCATTTAAACTCGATGGCCCCCAGCTTTCTTGATATCCCAAGTTTTTATAATATGTTTGCGACTTGTTTTGAATCGATGACCACTCTAATGTCCCTACTTGCCACTCAAAATAGAACGGGGCTTGAAAGTAATTTGATTTTTAAAAAAGTGCTGCGAGAAGAAATCGTGACTGAAAAAGAAATGCTGGTGAGTGGGATGATTCCCGCACTCACCAGAAAAGTTTCTTAGATTCTACCGGCCTTAATCACATTCCATTTACTATTAAAGAATTTCTTCAAGAAGTTTTGAAAATCTTCGTATTTGGCATTCCTAATCAGAACATTATTGTTGTGGGAAAAATCCAGACCTAGATTATGTAAGACTGGTACCGAATAGAATTGGGCGTAATCCTCGTTAGTCTGAATGCCTAAAAGATTTTGTCCATCCATCATCGTTTTGATCCGTTCAAATTCTGGTTGAGTCAGACCGTTATCTCTAATGCCATTGATAATTTTCATAATCGCTTCAATCGCCTGATCTGTTTTGTCATGGCCTGAACCGATGTAAATGCCCCAACATCCAGCCTCGAGGGCCGAAACATGGACGGGAGAAACAGAGTA
>CANFNN010000100.1 GCA_947448095.1 Bacteriovoracaceae bacterium
ATATCAGGAGAACTAATTAGAAGTCCGCCAATCATACAAATAAAAGCCCACACCAAAAATTGCTTCTGAATTTCTTCTTTCAGTATAATGGCCGAGAGAATGATTGCTACAACCGGCTGCAGCTTCTGGAGTAAAATGACCAAAGAGGGATTGAGGTATTGAAAGGCTTCGGTAAAGGCAACGGTAGCAACAGCTGATCCAATCCCACCGACAATAATAAAGCTGAAAACATCGGCTAGCTTCAACTCCCCAATTCGTTTAATCGCAGGAAACAGACCCAGTGAAAAAATAAGTGTGAGGATAATATGTTCATAGAAAACAATCGTAACAGGATTAATTCCACGTTCGACTAATGGGTAACGGATAAGGGTATCCATTCCCCAGAATAAGCATGCAAGTATAACTAAGAAAGTTCCGGCCATGAATTATCTTAACGTGGAATAGAAGCTTTGGAAAACATCTTGTGCTCGTTTTGCGACGAGTTCTTTTTTTAATTTTTTGCCACCGCTCTTGCGCTGTTCTCGGCTTATGTCAATTGAGGGCAAAAGACCAAAATTAATATTAGAGGGGCAGGGCTTCTCAATTGTCATAATATAATTCACAAGAGCACCCATGGCCGTTTGAACTGGGAAAGTAATCGGCTGCTCACCTCGAATTCGTCTTAAAAGCTGAAACGCCACGTAAAGCCCCATAGAAGCAGACTCCGTGTAACCCTCGACTCCAGTTATTTGGCCGGCAAAGTAAAGTTCAGGATATTTCTTACTTCTTAGATCCGAATCAAGCAGCTTCCTAGCATTTAAGAATGAATTTCGGTGGCAAGAGCCCAGATGGATAAAGCTTGCTTCTTCTAGACCTGGGATCATTCGGAATACACGAACTTGCTCTTTATAAGTCAGACGGGTCTGGAATCCGACAAGGTTGTATGCTGAACCTAGAAGATTTTCTTTCCTAAGTTGAACCACGGCAAATGGCCACTTACCTTCAATATCGGCATCGGGAATAAGGCCAATGGGCTTCATGCAGGAAAAGCGAGCAGTATCTTTTCCACGCTCGGCCATTAGATCTATTGGGAGACACGATTCAAAAAATTTCCAGTCCTCAAAGGCCTTAGGTGGAACTTTTTCAGCTTTCGAAAGCTCTTCCACAAAAGCATAGTACTGCTCTTTAGTCATAGCAGAGTTGAGGTAATCTCCACCTTCAGTCTGCACTTTATGACGGTCCTTAAAATACATCTTAGAAAGATCAAGTGTATCAGCATCAACGACAGGGGCGATTGCATCATAAAAATAAAAATCGTCTTCCGAAACATCCTTTAAAATCCAATCCTCTAAGCCTTTAGAGGTCAGTGGCCCAGTTGCAACAATCACATAGTCACATTCAAATTGTTTTTTAAGTTCTAAAGGATTCTGAGCTTCAAGATCGACCACTTGAATATTGTCATGAGCTTTTAAGCGGTTGGTGACTTCTTCAGAGAAAAGTTCTCGGTCAACAGCGAGTGCATCGCCGGCCGGAACAGCATGTTTTTCTGCGCAAGAGATAATAAAAGAGCCCATCGCCTTCATTTCTGATTTCAATAGTCCGTGTGCAGAATGAGGATCGAGTGACTTAAGAGAATTGGTGCAAACTAGTTCAGCAAATGTGGGAATTTTTTGAGCGGAGTTTAATTTAAGAGCTTTTCCTTCAACTAGAACGACTGAAATACCATTTTGGGCCAAGTACATTGCAGCTTCAGAACCTGCCAAACCAGCACCAATAACCAGAACACAAGCTTTAGGGAAATTATTCATATTCTCTCTCTTAAGAAGACCAATTTTAGGCTATAGTTATGGGGTTCCTCTTACCCCCTTTTTAGGCGGAGTGTCAAGCAATTGAGGCATGACTTATGAAAGCTATGATTCACCTTCATCAGACTCATCACACGGTAGCAGATTTTTCGGCGATTTTTGCTCACACCACTGCGGTTTTAAACGGCGATGGTCTGCATTTGTTCCCCGAACTGTACCTGACTGGCTATCCACTTCAAGATTTGGTCCTCCAAAGATCCTTTGTTGATTCCTACCTAGAACATCAAACTAAGATCGATGAATGGGCCAAGAAACAAACGGGGAATTGGCGAGCTCTTATGGGCGGACTATTCTATGAAATGGAGCCTGAAGGTTTACCCAAAAAGATTCAAAACGTAATATATGAAGTAGTTCCTGGAATTGGGCTCAAGAAACTTTATACCAAGCGCCTTCTTCCCAATTATGACATCTTTGATGAGCAGAAATATTTTTCGGCCGGAAAGACCAATGCATTTTATGAATTCCAGGGTGAAACCTATGGTCTTCAGATCTGCGAGGACATGTGGGCTTCAAGCTTTCATGAAATTGACCCATGTGAATTAATGCTCAAAGAATGTCAGGAAAAAAAGCTTCATCTCAAGGCGATCATTAATCTAAGTGCTTCACCATTTGAAGCGGCAAAGAAATCAAAACGCCTAGAGCGTGCCAGAAATATTTCATTACTATTTAGCTGTCCCTTCATTTATCTCAACCGCGTAGGTGGAGAAGATGAAATTCTTTTTGACGGCGCAAGTTTTGTCATGAACGGGACTGAACTTTTCAAAGAACTACCTAGCTTTAAAGCTTTTTGCGAGAGCTTTGATGTCTCACTTGTAAAAGGGCCTTACTCTGAAAAGCCTCAGTTTAGTTTTCAAAATACCTGGGAAGGACTATTTGCCCCAAGAATAAATACTTCTCTGAATCCAGCAGTCATTAAATCATGGACAGAGGATGAATGCTTAGAGGTCCTCAAGGCCCTTCAATTTGGACTTCAGGAGTATGCGCAAAAGAGTGGTTTTAAGAAATTTCTGGTCGCTCTTTCTGGTGGGATGGACTCCGCCCTGGTATTGGCAATTACCAAACTAAGCCTGAAACCAGGTCAAAGTGTGGAAGCCATTTATATGCCAAGCATCCATTCGGCAACTCTCAGCACTCAGCTTTCTGAGGAAATGTGTCGGCGCTTAAATATTCCATTGTCGTATTTGCCCATTAAATTCCTCCACTCCAATGTAAAAAATACCTTCACTCAGACCTTTTCAGAAGCCTTTTCGGGCCTAACAGATGAGAACGTTCAGAGCCGATTGAGAGGGATGCTCCTCTATACTCGCTCCAACCAAACGGGAGCAATGGTCATTAATACTTCAAATAAATCCGAAATAGCTGTTGGCTATTCAACCCAGTACGGTGATTCGGTAGGGGCCATTTCCCTGCTAGGCGACCTATATAAAACAGAGGTTTATGGTCTTGCGAACTTTGTGAATAAGCATTTCAACTCACCTATCCCAGAGGGAATTATTGAACGTGGCCCATCGGCTGAGCTGCGAGAAAACCAATTAGACCAGGATTCACTCCCCCCTTATTCGAGGCTCGATACAATCCTAGAAGGAATCTTAAGCTACCGTTTAGGAAAAACTCAGTTGATGGAACTGGGTTTACCGGAAAATGAAATTATAAAAGTGCTGGAGCTCTATTCAAAATCAGAGTATAAAAGAGCTCAATTCTGCCCGATCTTAAAAGTGAAGGCGAAAAGTTTTGGTTTTGGTTATCGAGTTCCGATAAGCAAGAACTACAACTACCAATTTCAAACTTAGCAGGAGGATTTATGAGCGAGCAAACGACACAAAAAGAAAAAGTTATGGGTAAAATCAACGAAATCAAAAAAAACGTTGAGACATTCATTGCGGATGTTAATGTCAATGAGTTGAAAGAAAGCCTCAACACAATGGTTAAAGATGCTCAGAAAGATTTCAGCTCTCTTGTAGATAAAGATCTTGGGAGCCTTAAAACTAAGTTTGCAAAAGAAAAAAGCATCCTCGAGAAAAAAGCTAAGAAATTTTATGATAATCATAAAAAAGAAATTTCTGCTCTTCAGGCGAAGTTTGATAAATTAGTTAAATCAAACGGAAAGAAAGTCGCTCCAAAGGTCGCCAAAGCAGCAAAAACGGTTGCAGCCCCAGCCAAAAAGAAAGTTGCTAAGAAAGTGGCTAAAGTCGTTCAAAAGATTACAAAAAAATCGAAGAAAAAATAGTTGTTTTAAAGGCCTGAGAAATCAGGCCTTTTTTTTGAGTCAAGGTCTAAGCGACTACTTCCGTGATGTGAAAAACCTTTCCCCTGCCCGACTTTTTAGACATGTACATCATTTTATCGGCAAATTCTATTATCGATTTTGCGCTATCAGCATCTGAAGGAAATTCCGAAATTCCAATTGAAAGAGAAAGACGATATTTTTGTTCATGATTAATCACAAATTCAGCGGCCTTTACCACTTCAGAAATTCTTACTGCTATTTTTTTTGATTCTTCAACGTTGGATTTAGGCAGAAGGACGATAAATTCATCTCCACCGTATCGATAAACTAAATCTGAGGCACGAAGTTGAGTTTTTAAGACTGCCGCCATATCTACTAACAACTGGCTACCAACTACATGGCCAAACTGATCGTTAACATTTTTAAAATAATCAATATCTATAAAGAGTAAGCTAAAAACCTGTTTATCATGCGGATAACGGGCGATATGGAGGTCAAGATCTTCAACCAATTTTCTTTGGTTATAGAGACCAGTTACTTCGTCAGTCAAAGAGAGTAGTCGGATTTGATCAACTCGTTTTGCTTCAGAAAGAATTGAAAGAGAGGTCTTAAGGACATTAGACAGATAGTCACTTAAAATATCGTGTATTTTAAATTCAGATGTGTTTTTAGCTACGAGATAGGCGAACCTACCCTCTCCCTTTTTTACCAAAAAGTGAAATTGGTCCTTTATAAAACGCAGCCCAAAAACAAGCCCATTGGGATCACGTAAGAAACTCTTAATTCTTTTTTGCTGATGATCACTAAGCTTGAAGAGCAAATTCACTTCTTTGGTCATTTCCTCAAGCGATGAAAATGAGACCTGTTTTTCGATATTAAAGAAGAGGTTTAAGTACTGATTCAGACTTGCTGCAATATCTTCAATGACTGAAAAACTTTCTGGTTTTGAAAAGAGATGAAGGACAGCACGCTCAGGATTCCATAAACCACTTTGGATGACTTCATGTAACTGAAGCCTGTAAATGATTGTTCTGATTTCGTTTTCATCAATTGGCAGAGTCAGAAAATCAAACAATCCGGCCCTAAAGGCTCCAATGATTTCGTGCTGATCTGCTTTCGGAGAAAGTAAAATGATAGCAGCTCTTGAAAAAGCCAAATTAATTTTTCTGATATCTTGGGTAGTTTTTTGACTTTGCCGATTCGAAAAAAAGAAAACAGCTTCAACTGATTTCTTGTGATACTCACCAATTTCACTAACATCATTCAAAAAGCTGATACGATACTTCAATCCATTTTCTTTTAATGCTTTTTTCATAGCCTCAATCGAAAATGAGTCTAAACCAATCGCCAAAATTTCTAAATGCAGTTCTGTATTTATCATTACATATCAATGTTTTTTTTGAGTGCCTCTAAGACACCATTGTTATCCGACTCATCTTCCAGCACTGTAATCGCATTTCTCAGCGTTTTAATCGCCTTATCAAGTTTATCCTCTAGTTCGAAGCGACTTTCAACTGATCTCTTTTCTTGCACAGAGATCGACTCAATATCAAATTCCATAGCATCTAGTTTTCGCTTTAATTCCAAAATTTTCAAATCCCTGTGTCTGATTTGACTTTCAGAATCGGCTTTTAGAAGTTCAAGCTTTTGCTCAAGTTCTCTTTCTCGCATTTGAATTTTCTTGACATCAATTTTGTTTTTGTGAGCTGCTTTGTCGAGTTCAACCACCATGATTTTATTTTTCTCTTCAAGTATCAATTTCTTTTCTTCAAAAAGTTTTAATCTGTCCTTTAGCTCTGAAACTTCATCATTAAGTTTTTTACGCATTATGGACAATTCAATCTTTTTCTCATCCAACTCAGCACGCATCGTAAGCGTTTGGCGATTTTGCAAAACTCGATCTTCTTCTAGCTTTTGAATTTTTGCCAATAGCTCTTCTCGGTCGGAGCGCAGATTTGAAATCGTTGCCTGCATTCGCTCCATTTCACCGGTATATGCTCCAGAAATCTCTTTTAGCTCACGCCCCATCGAGCCGTCATAGGCTTCACGAACTTCCCTTACTTCTTTATTTTTCTTTTTACTCTTTTCTTCAACGACTGAAACGACTTCTTGTTCGACTTCTTCCTCTTCAGATGAAAAGTTGATACTTCCTAGGTCAAGGTCATCAGAAACAAGAGACTTATCAACATCACTATCGATTGAATCGTTTGTTGCTGACAGAAGATTTTCATCTAAAGAAAAATTATCTGCATCATCATCATCTGTTTCTTTTGAAAGATCCAACGATATGCCTACCTGGGAGGCATCAAAATCCATAATGGCATCAATTTCTTTAAGCTTCTCTTTTGCATCATCTGATAGGTCTATGTCGACTCCACCTAAGAGCGAGTCATCTTCATCCAGGGTTAAATCATCTGAAAGACTTAAACCTTCGTTCTCTTCCTCATTTATATCCGGTGAATCGGCAATTCCAAATTCAAGCCCCACTTCTTCGCTGGATAAGCTCAATTCTTCGGCGACTTCAGGGATTTCTGGCGCACTATCATCAAGACTTAAATCTTCTCCAAAACTAGGAATTTCAGATTCATTTTCATCCAAGCTTAAATCTTGCTCAAAACTTGGAACTTCAGGAGTTTCCTCATCAAGCGAAAAAGAATCATCACTTTCATTATCATCAAGAGAAAAACCTTCATCAAGATCAAGGTCCATTCCTAGGTCTTCAGAGGGAGCATTATCTGTAGCCTCATCAGGATCAGCTAAATCAAGACCGACATCATCACCCAAATCAAAATCAAGTCCAGCATCTTCCGGAGTTTCAATTTCGGCTTCTCCGGACGAGCTGATTTCTAAATCGCCGAGATCATCCAAAGAAAGCTCTTGATCTTTATCACTCATGTCATCTCCTACTTCTAATTCATCAGGTATGGCATCAACTGTTAGGTTGGAAGCGCTTTGCCAGCTTGGTTTTTTATTTTTAGCTCCGAAAACTTCGGAGAATTTTTTTTCAATTTCTATACTTTTAGGGTGACTCCGCAACTCTTCCAGGCCTTGCTGGGCAGAGAACTGAGGACTTCCACCCATCTCCAGCCGATTTCCCCGCTGATTAATCTCGGCCGGCATAAGTCCTTCTAGCATTAAATAAAACTTTTCAGACTCAATTTGAATCGGAACATAAGCGTCTCCGCCAACGGGTGTCATTTGATGAGACTTAAGATCCGGCGCCTTTCCATCTTCAAACAGGTATATGACTTTTGCTGAGAGGGAAGCTTCTCTGATAAGGAGAACCATTTCATCGATAGATTCACGTTTGGCAGAGAGATCGACCAAAAAAAATGCATTATCAGACAGAGATGCACAAATTTGTATGAGATTATTTTTATCATCAATCCAAATAGCATCTTCCAAAAAAGAAAATCTTTTTTGGAACTGTTTCATCTGCTCTGAACCAAAGCTAATAATGTAGTAAGACATTTAGTTTCCTTAGAGATAATGATAACTTAGGATTAAATTAGGCGGCAGTTGCGGCAAAGATTGCTTAAAGATAATCATCGCAGCAGTGTTGCTTCCTTCTCGACGGCATAATACAATCTAGGTGTTTATGAGAGGGAGGCTTCTTGAAAAAAGTAATAGTTATTGCTTTCTTGATCGCAATGGTCGGAAATACGTTCGCTGAGGAATTTTTTCCATCCAACATTTTAATGATGGATCAAAAGTTCGCTCACCATGTAATTCTAGTGGAGAAGGCTACCCACAAGCTTCATCTTTTTGAAAACAACGGGACGAGTCCTAAATTAGTAAAGACCTACAGTACAGCCACTGGAAAATTCAAAGGTGATAAATCAATCAACGGAGACCACAAAACTCCTGAGGGGATTTATTCAATAAACGACTTTCTCTCTAAAGAAGAACTTCTAAGACGTCATGGAAAGTATGCTGAGATTTATGGAGCTGGTGCCTTTCCAATGGACTACCCAAATTTTATAGATGAGCGAGAAGGTAAAACCGGAGGCGGAATCTGGCTTCACTCAACTCATGATGATAGTCGTATTTCTAAAGGCCTTGATTCAAAGGGCTGCGTAGTCTTACAAAATGCAGACCTTAGAGACATTTCTCAGTATATCGAAATCGAAAGGACACCCATCATTGTAGTTCAGGATGCGCTTTATCTTGCTAAGACGACCTGGGAAAGAAACCGCACGGACATCAGTCTCGCTGTTACGAAATGGTCTAATGCCTGGAAGGCAAAAGATTTTGATGCCTATATTTCAAGCTACGATGCAGAAAGATTCCACGATAGGAGCAAAGGCAGTTACTCGTCTTATAAAAATTATAAAAAAGCCGTTTTCTCTCGACCTGACAAACCAAACATTAAACTTGAATTCATTTCAATAATGTCCAACCTCGATTACGCAGTTGTACTCCTTGAGCAGAATTATCAATCTTCAGTCATAAATGATATTGGAAAAAAGACTCTGTACCTTAAGAAAGATGCTAACTACGAGTGGAAAATTGTTGGCGAACTCTGGTCAAAAACAGAATCGAGCAATATTGCATTCACTCCTTCTAAGCGTTTTTTTAAAGAATAAATTATGAAAGACCCCATTCAGCAAAGTGGCCAAGAGGTATCAATTGTTATTTATGATTCCCCTCTGCCGCCAAGATATTTTAAGTTTTCCAAAAAATTTATTAAAACTCTTTTTGTCGTCGTACCAGTTTCCCTTGGAGTGCTATTCC
>CANFNN010000101.1 GCA_947448095.1 Bacteriovoracaceae bacterium
AGAAAGCAGAGATCACAAACAAGAAAATTCCTGAATTAAAAAAACAGTATGATGCTTTGAAAGTGACTTCATCAAAAATTAAGGAAACTGGCGAGTTGATGAAAATCAGTAATGAGCTTGAATCAATGTTGAACTCTGTTCAGGCCCAATATGTGAAAATTGACGAGTATGATAGAAGAATCAGTGACTCTAAAAAACAGTCAAAAGGTTTTAAAGCGACAATTCTAACTAAATATTCAGACGTTGAAATTCAAAAGCGTAAAGAGAAGCTAGAGAAATATTACGGTGAATTCAATCAGAGTGGTGAGTCAATTGATAAAGCGGCTTGGGACAAAGAACTTTTTAATGAATTTAAAATGGTTCGTATTTCAGGTAAGGCCGTGGAAGAAAATGAGCTTGGTGTCGACCCAACTCTTCTCTCGCCGCAAGTAAAACTTGCTTTAAATTCACTGGTAGAAGTTGAATCGATGACTTGTGTACTTGATCCCATGACCACAAAAGGCTTAACTCTTGAAGGAGTCTTGAAAGGTGCTGCTAAAGTAGGGATGATCTTGACTCTGCCTGTGACTGCAGCGGTGGGCGGAGCAGCAGCTTTAGTCGCGATGCCATTCACTACGATAGCTTCATTAGTTTGTGTTGGTTGCGGTGATCCAGGTGACAAATTACCTAGTTGGATGGCCTTCGGTAACCTGACTCAATTAAATCTTTCAAAGTCTAGTAGGCGGCGAGCAGCGGGAGATATTAAGGATGGTCTTGATTCCTATATTAATCTAGGCGGAGCCTTAAAAGTGAATGCCTCAAAAAATTCAACGACTCATGACAACTGGGAAGAGCTAAGTCGACAAAACGAAGAAAGAAAAGCTAAGAAGGAAGATTAACTAAGAGCCTTGGTCTTAGTTAATTAATCCATCAATCAGGGATCTGATTTGGGCTTTTTTCAGATCAGAGTCTTCTTTTGTTTCCGCTTGTTCCTGATTTGCATCCCCTAAACTGATTTTTGAATAGGCCGATTTAAGAGTCTTTTCAAGTTCTTTATCTACACCTATGTAGTGCAAGAATTCTTTCGCAGTAGTGGCTGCTTCCAGATATTTAATGGTTTGTTTTTTTGTTGGCTCATTTGACTTTGAAAATGTCTCAGGAAGCTCAATAGAGCCAAGTTTTCCGCCAGAAATCTTGAATAATGCTGCCTTGATTTTTTGACTGAGGGTCATATTTCTTTTGTCGGTTAGATTTTTAAGACCCAAAGCCGAGATCATATCAACCCGTGCTTTGATGAGTTCAATCATGATTTCTTTATTCATCCCACTTACCAGAACCTCTTCATAATCAGTCATGGCCTCGCCGTCACTGTCTTTTTTGAGAGCACTTTTTACGATGTCATAAAATGATATGGCTTGAACTTCAGCGTTTGAATCGATTAATTCTTCTTGGTAGTGGTGATTCATGTGCATGGTTGCGGCCAGCGCATAAAAGGCTTGCTCAGCATTATGCTTTTTTCCATCGTTGGTTGGACTCATCTTTTTGAGATTGATCTTTCCATAAACGTCACAAATTCTTTTAGTGAATTCATTGACTGCATCCAAAATCAGGACGTCACGAGCGTGTTTATTATCAAAATCTTTCTGGGCCGACCAAAGTTGGAATTCAAATGATTTAAAGTACACGGCCGCAGCAGCTATTTTTGATCCAATCTGTTCATCTTCAGAATTAAGGATAATGAATTTCTTATTTCTAGTGTCTTCGGTTTCTTTCGAGCGAATCTGCTGGTACATCACAGTTGTCGTGGTCTTCATCTCATCAGTTGTAGAGGACATCTGCTCGGTCTTCGCCTTCATGGAGTCCATGTTCTTTTCCACTTTCTGAACTTTTGAGCAAGAAACGGAAAGTGATAGGACGGCCAAAATTAAAACAGACTTTTTCATAAATACTCCTGATTAGGAATATTCTAGCTAGTTTTTGGAGTAAGGAAGGCACGCGGGAAGAGATTACGCACACCTGTTCATTTTTTAGACAGTCTATTTGAAAGGATTCATTTGATAGACTTTACCGTTTTGACGGTAAGACTGAATTCGGACTTTCATAAAAGTAGGAGTCACTCCGCCTCGCTGATCGACTCGTTTGAAGAGGCTCAGGTAGTGGCTGTCGACTCGTCCGGTGGCTTTATAATCTAAATACAGGGTTTTAAGCCAGGCCGGTAAATCCGGTCGACCTGGAATAAGGAGGATCTCTTTTTCAATTTCAACTACGGGTGTGCCCTCATAAAGGGTGAAGTCTATATAATCGGCCACCACATTTCTGGGAAGTCCCACTCTTTCAGGAGGAGTTTGGGGAGTGGTTAAAAAGATCCCTACAAGGTCCTCATACACTTCTCGGGAAAACCCAGGGCTCATAATAACGTACGGGGTAATTCCTGTTTTAAGCTGGCTTGTTTCAAGAATGATTGGCATGTTGGTTCCGACATAATGGCGATAGATTATGCCTTGAGGGCTGACTTCTTTCACTTCTTTAGGGATGCCAGTAATGATGTAGTCAGAGCGCTCAGCTTGACCCTCATATTGGTCTCGTTTAACCAGCCCATCTTTCTTTTTTGTCATCCATGAATTCGTAATAGACCGAGCTTCGAGAATCTGACTTTTAATTGTCTCTTGCTCAGTTTGGGCAAAAAGCGCAAAAGAAAAGACCAGTGAAAAGGCTAGGGAAAGTGTTTTAAAGGTCATAGGAACTCCGTGATTTAGGGACTTGATAGCGCTTAAATTGAGGCTTTGCCTACGGGGCCGGAAAATATTACCAAGGACTTAGCGGGATTATGGCTTTGGCTGCGGTGCGCATTAAAGGGGGCAGTTACAAACACTTGGACGGCCCCAAGTGAGTGTGCTAAGTTCCCGAAGACATTCAGTTAATTTATTTCATCTCGCTCATGGCAAATGTGTCCATGGGCTTTTTATAACCCAGGAGGAAATATGATCTACGAAACGGCATTTGTCGTTCGCCCAGACGCATCCGAAGAAGCAGTAGCTTCTGTTAAAAATGCGCTTGCGGAAGCTTTCAAAGAGCACGGCGCGGAAGTTCTTGTCACAGACACGTGGGGAGTGAAAACATTCGCTCAACCTGCAGAATCAGGCCTTAAGAAAGGCGCTTACCACTATTTCATGTACAAAGGTGCAGGAAAGCTTAACGCTGAAATTGAGCGTCGTTTTCTCATTAATGAAAATTTGGTTCGTCACCTTATCATCAAACTTGGTGAAGATAAGGATCAAGCTGAAATCGTTAAAAACTACAAAAACCCTAATCATTCTCAAGTTGCTTCAGACATGGATGACGAAGGTGGTTACGGCGGTGGCGAAGATAAAGATAAGAAAATGCACTCTAAGCGCAAATCTTGTTGGTTCTCTGCTAAGAAAACTTCACCAGATTGGAAAGACCCTAAGTCTTATTCATGGCTTGTGAACGAGTTTGGAAAAATTTCTCCAGCTCGCGTTACTGGTTTGACTCCGACTTTTCAGCGTCGTGCAAACGAAGCGATTAAACGTGGTCGTAACATGCTTCTTATCAGTTACCAGTCTAATGAGACTGCTCGCTAAGAGGTAATAAAATAGTATGAATGCTGAAATTTTGCAAACTCCTCAACTTTCAACCAGCCGATTGCTCCTTTTAGGGCTCTCTTCTGTTGTATTGTGTATGAGTTTCATTATGTCGGTGTTTGCTCCGTTTCCGCTTGCTCTTGCGGTCATTTTATATGGACGCACAAAGGGTTTATTAACTGGTTTATTGGGCCTCACACTCAGTTTTGGGTTTGCGGCTTTTTACTTCAGTGACCTCACGTTATTTGGTTTTTATGTTTGTGTGTTTATTTTTGGTTTTGCGATTGCGGAAATTGTCACCAGAGGAATTTCGCCTATTAAAGGGCTGGTTACTTTCGGTTTAGGTTTCATTCTGCTTTTATCAGTAGGATTTGGCGCAATCATTAAGTCAGAAAATTTAACCGTGCAGCAGTTTATTCTCAAACAGCTTGAGTTGAGTAAGACTAAATTGGATCAGCAGAAAAAACTTATTGAGCAAAGTTCTCAAGAGAATTCGATTGAGATCCTTCAGCTTTTAGATCGTCCCGATTTGATTGCTAAGGAAATGATGGAATCTCTTCCGGGTTATTTGTTTATGGGTGTCTTCGTCATGCTCTGGTTTAACATGTTTTTAGTTCTAAAGAGCCGTAGGCTCCTTTTGACTTCTAATGAGTATCCTTATTCGGAAAAGAATCTTTTGAATTTTAAAGTCCCTTTTGGCTTCGTGATACTTTTGGCCGTTGGTCTAGTACTCGTCGTTTGGGGCAAAGAAATTGGGTATCAGTATTCAGAAGTAGTCGGTTTTACGATTATTAAATGTTTGGGAATCTTTTATTTTTTCCAGGGATTTGGTATCTTTAGCGATCTTCTGACATTCATGGGGATTATGGGCTTTTTCCGCAGTTTGATTGTCATGGCCGTGATTTTCATGGCGTACTATCTGATTGTGGCTGCTGGTTTATTTGATAACTGGTTTGATTTTAGAAAATATTTCGTCAAACCAAAAATTGAAAATTAAGATTCAAGGAGTTTAATATGAAAGTCATCCTTATTGAAAAGGTTAAGGCGTTAGGAACAATCGGCGAGATCGTAAACGTATCTGCTGGATTCGCTCGTAACTATCTCTACCCAAACAAGCTTGCCATCTTAGCTGATGAAAAGAACTCAAACGTTCTTAAAGACAAGCAAAAAGCTCTCGCTAAGAAAATTGGCGCTGAGAAAGATCTCGCTCTTGCACTCAAGACAAAACTTGAAGGCGTGACTGTAGAATTGATCAAGAAAGTTGGAGCTAACGGTCGCCTTTTTGGTGCTGTTACTTCTCAAGACATTGCTAAAGAACTTGAAAAACAAGGTTTCCACCTTGAGCGTCGTCTACTTACTGTAGACGGTTCTATCAAGTCTCTTGGAACTTACGATGTTAAAGCAAAACTCTTTAACGATGTAACTGCAACGTTCAAACTTAAAGTTGCAATTGATGCTGCTATGGCCGAAGAGCTTAAAAAGCAACAAGCTGAAGCTCAAAAGCGTAACGCTGATAAAAAAGCGAAAGCTGAAGCACTTAAAGCTGCTGCTGCTGCAGAAGCTGAAGCTGCTGCTAACGAAGAGTAATTTTTTCGATTCTTGCCTGAGAGAGTTTACTCTCTCAGGCCCTTTTGTTCAGGATGAACATCTTTGGAGAGCTTCAAAATGGCACAGGAAAATAGCCACGAACTACCGCACGACACAGGAGCTGAGAAGGCACTGCTTGGATGCCTCCTTATTGATAACCAGAGCTTTGATGAAATTTCGGATATCAATCTCAGCAAAGAAGACTTCTACCATCCTCAATATGCCATCATCTTCGAAGCCGTCAGGGATCTTCATATTGAGTCGATGCCAATTGATATTGTCACGGTTTCTTCTAAACTGAATGATCATGGTAAACTTGAAAAAATTGGCGGCCAAAGTGCGCTGATTAATATCTGCGACGAAATAGGTTCATCCGCTAACGTTGAACATTACGCAAAACTCATAAAACAAAAAGGCGTCTTGAGAGAAGTAGTGCGAACAGCGACTCGAGTGATGCAAACAGGGACAAATTTTTCGGGTGACGTGGAAGCGTTTCTGGCCGAAGTTGAATCAAGTTTCTTTAAATTAACAGCTCAATCGAAAAATAATAAAATGATCCATGTTAAGGAAGCTCTTTATGAGAACCTTAAAGAACTGGAGCGTCCTGCACGCGCTAAGGGCGAAATTACTGGAGTATCGACTGGTTTTAATTCTCTCGATGCTAGGCTCCTTGGTATGCAACCTGGTCAATTGATCATTTTGGCCGCTCGTCCTGGTATGGGAAAGACGGCATTAGCTCTTAACTGGGCGGTAGCCGCTGCTAAGCAGACAAACAGTGCTGTGGCGGTGTTCTCTTACGAGATGATGTACGCTGAGCTTTCTATGCGTCTTCTTTCAACCGAGGCTTGCGTTGATTCACGAAAGCTTAAAACCAAAGATTTTAACGAAATGGATCTGAGAGCAATTTCGGGGGCGATTCAGAAACTTTCTAATTTAAAACTTTATATTAACGATAACGGGGCCACTAACCTTATCGATATTCGCTCATACTGCCGAAAACTTAAAGCAGAGCAGGGTCTCTCATTACTAATCATCGACTACCTTCAGTTAATGCCAATGCATGTGAAGAAGCAAAACCGTGAGCAAGAGATTGCAGAACTATCGCGTGGTCTTAAAATGCTTGCCAGTGAGCTCCAGATCCCTATTGTGGCCCTCTCACAGCTTAACCGAAGTGCTGCCGCCAGAACCGATCGCCGTCCTCAGCTGCAGGATCTTCGAGAGTCTGGTTCCCTGGAGCAAGATGCCAACATCGTTGTGCTCATTCACCGTGAAGACTATTACGATGCCAATACTCCTAAGAAGGGGATAGCTGAAGTCATCATAGCTAAAAACCGAAATGGTGAGCCTGGAACTGTTGAGCTTACATGGATTGGTTCCCAGACGAAGTTTGGGGAAATTGAATACGCTCGTCCAGAGAAGTAAGTGTGATCTTTTCTCGTTTCAAATGGAATTCCAAAACTATCTTAGAGCTTGATGAACCTATAAAGGCATTCATTTATTTTAAAAATGAGAGAATGAATTTACTCACAGGCTTTCCTGAGAGTTATCCGATTAGTCTTTTTTTAAAAAAGCTCTCGGGCATAAAACTTCAAGGCTCTGTAAAGCATCCACTGGTTTTTCACTTTTACTATGAATTCGGATTAATTGAGCAAGGCTTTGATTCTTTAGTCGATGAGAGAAAGCCTTTGGTTATTGAAATCGAATATCTGAAAAGTAATAAAAAATCCCCACGTAAGCCAAAAATAAATGCTCTACCTTTAAAAACTCTGGAGCGTCCCAGCTGGTCTGAGTACAAGGTAGCGTTTCAGAAAATTCAAGATGAACTTTTGAAGGGGAATTGTTATCAGGTAAATTTAACTTTCCCGTTTGATTTCATGACTGAAACAATTCTTGACCCAAGGGACATCGCAGATTTCTTTTTTGCACAGAAAGATCTGGGGGCCTATGCCCACTCTACTTTTCTGGGTGATGAAATGATCCTGAGTAATTCTCCAGAATGTCTTTTTCAATATCGGGATCAGGAAATCTTCACTATGCCTATTAAAGGAACACTCCGTAGGGAGGGAGAAGATGCTGCCGCATTATGGGAAAAAATGTTGGCCGACCAAAAAGAAGAGGGCGAGCTTCTGATGATAACTGATTTGCTCAAAAATGATCTGAATCGACTGGAGACACCTTCGGCGCGAGTTCAAAAATTGCGCGCCCCACTTTTAGTTCCTGGACTGCTTCACCAATATTCATTGATTTCGCTGAAATTAAAAAATGAAATTTCTGTCGCCACTATTACGAAGGCTTTGTTTCCTGGTGGAAGTATTACGGGAGCTCCCAAAAAACGGGTAATGGAAATTGTAAACAGGATCGAAAGGTATCATCGCGGAATTTATTGTGGATCAACTTTGTTATGTCTTGGAGATAAGAAGTGCGCCTCAATCAATATAAGAACAGCATCGATTAGCATTGAAGATCGTATTTGGCGCTACGGCGCCGGTGGTGGAGTGACTTTACTCTCTACGCCTCTCAGTGAGTTTAAAGAAATGGAGGATAAGGTTTCAAGCTTCCTTAAACTTCTTAAAATTCCTGGGTATTAAAAGTTCTTTTTTAGGGTGTTTGAAAAAGTGTAGTTTTTTAATTCCTGGCGAACATTCAATGAATAAAGCCTTTGGTCGTAGCTTTTAATTTCCAAATAAGCTTCTCGTCTCGTCGTAATGTCTGAAGACCTTAAATTGGCCGCGAGGTTTTCAAGTGTTTGAGTATCGAGCTCGCTTTGACTTAACTCTTGATCTTTTTTAGGCACCTTCCAGCCTTTATTTTCCACAATCTGAGAACCATTAGTTAAGTCTTGAATGCCTAAATCTTTTAAACACTGATAAGAGAAAATTCTTTCCATGAGTGGCCAAGTTTCTTTGAAGTTTCCGGTCGTAAATGATTCGGTTGTACCTATGATTCCCGATGAAGGAGCCTCATTTTCGATACTTCTCGCGAACCAACGAATAGAGCTGCAAGAAATCAAGGCAACAATTCTCGATTTTTGAGGCGTTTTGGCCAGTGACTGAACCATTAATTTCTTATCGTTTTTATGTTTATGATAATAGTCATAATTTACATGTCCCCGAGAATCTAGTTTTGGTGGAGCAAAACTTGGACCTCCGCCATCGCGAGAGTGACCCATGTAAATAGTAATTTCAGACTTTTCAAGACCACTGAGAAATAAATTTTGAACCGATTGACTCTGAAGCTTTTGCAGCGGATTCATCCTGTTGGCCTCATTGCTCGGACTGATGCTTGAAGCGTCAGTTGTTATCTTTAGAGTTTTTGGTTTTCCATCAGGACCAAAGATTTTTTTCACGAGAATATGTGGGCCAGTTGATTTTAAGCTGAATCCACATAAGCGCTGATCCCATTTTGCACACTTTGCTGTAAGCGTTTTGACAAATATTTCAAGACTCTTTTGATCGTTGGACGTTTCTTCACTCAAATCATCATACCCAAAAGCCACAGTCATGTTGATTTCATCATTGGAAAACAAGCTTAAATATTGTTTTTGGCACGTTGAGCTCGCGAGCGGCAGCATTGCCAGTGCGTGAG
>CANFNN010000102.1 GCA_947448095.1 Bacteriovoracaceae bacterium
CTAAACGCATGGAAGATATTCAACTCAGAAAATTAAGCTCAGAAAAAAAACGTTTCGGTCAAGGCCGCACGACGACGTTTCAAGTTCTTCAGTTTGAGCAGGACTATGCCAATACGCAGCTGCTTAAATTAAGAAACGAGCAGGAACTAATCACTATTTATAATCAATTAAAGCTCTTTACTGGGGTCTCAAATGAGTAATCAACAACAAGATCAAGGCGGCTTCTCATTTGCGAAGCTCTCAATCAACAGACCAATTTTTATCACATGTATCGTTTTAGTCACTATGATTGCTGGGTTTCTCTCGATGCGGTCTCTTCCGGTCGATTTATTTCCGGACGTGACGTTTCCTATTGTGACAGTCACCACTCCTTATCCTGGCGCCGGACCGCGTGAAACTGAAACACTGATTTCAAAAATATTTGAAGAAGAGTTTGCAACTATTTCGGGTGTAAAATCCATTCGTTCTAATAATCAGGAAGGTGTAAGTATTGTTATTGTTGAATTTACTTTCAGCACTGATATTAAATATGCCGAACAGCAAGTTCGCGACAAAGTCAGTTCTGCGAAATCAAAACTTCCTACTGATGTTGAAGAATCAACCATTCGTCGGGTGGATCCTGCTGATCAGCCGATCATTGGTATCTCTGTTCGGGCCAATCTTTCTGAAGCTGAACTCTTTGATCTAGCGAACCTTACTATTAAGCCCAAAATGGAGCAGATTAACCAGGTTGGTCTAGTTGAAATCATTGGTGGTCGTGAGCGTGAAGTAAGAGTTGACCTTGATTTGGACAAAATGAAATTTCGTCAGGTTTCTGGTATTCAGATTGCTGAAGCCTTGTCTCGGGCCGGTCGAAATATTCCTTCTGGGAAAATTGATGTTTCTGCAAACAAAGAAACTGTTTTTAGAACGGTCGGAGAATTCCAAACGATTGATGAAATTAATAACACTATCGTTCAGTTCTTAGGCAATGATGTTCCTGTCGTTTTAAGTAACGTGGCCACAGTTCATGAAGGACTCAAAGACGAAAAAAACCTTGGGTATGTGAATGGTCAGCGCGGGCTTCTGATTCAGATTTATCGTCAAACTGGTGCCAACACGGTTGAAGTGGCGGATAACGTCCTTAAGCAAGTCGCACTTTTAAATGAGCAGTTGGGAAAATTATCCAGTAAGCCAGAAGTGGCCATCGTTCGAGATGGATCTAAAGCTATTCGGGATAACATCTTCGACGTTAAAGAATCAATCACGATCGGTATTGTACTGACTATTATTGTTGTGTTCTTTTTCTTGGGCTCATTTCGTTCAACGATTATTACTGGTCTGGCATTACCTAACTCACTGTTAGGCGCATTCGTGCTTCTGGCCGTGGCCGGTTACACTATTAACGTCATGTCGCTTCTGGCCCTCTCACTAGCAGTGGGGCTCTTGATTGATGATGCTATTGTGGTGCGGGAGAATATTTTTCGCCATTTGGAAATGGGTAAATCTCCCCGTCAAGCAGCGATTGAAGGAACTCAAGAGGTGATGATGGCGGTTATTGCCACCACTTTGACTGTTATCGCTGTGTTTGGTCCCATTGCATTTATTTCTGGTATCGTCGGACAATTCTTAAAACAATTTGGTATGACGATTTGCTTTGCTCTCCTTATTTCGATGTTTGATGCCATTACAATTGCACCGATGATGTCTGCTTACTTTGCAGGCAAAGTAGTTCCTCACGGTCAGGCCAATACCACGAACTCTATTTACGACCGCACCGTTGGTCGCGTGCTCAAATGGTTTAATAAATTTCAAGATTTCTTAGAAGATGTTTATCTTAAAGTTCTGCATTTTACTTTGGCCCACCCGCTGAAAATTATTGCGATGGGGATTCTTATTTTTGTCGCTAGTATTTTTTCATTAAAGTTTGTCCCTAAAACTTTTATTGCTGCTCAGGATACAGGCGAATTCCAGATTAAAATGGATCTTCCGCCTGGAACTAGTCTCAAAGAAATGGAACGAATCTCTTTAGAAGTCGACACGATTGTTCGTAAGCATCCTGAAGTTCTGATTAACGTGTTAACTGTGGGAACTAAAGAAGGGGAGGCAAATAAAGCCTCTATGTATGTTCGTTTGATTGATTCTAAAAAACGCAAACACATGAACACCATTAAGTTTAAAGAAATTGTTCGTAAAGAAATGCTCCCTTACGCTTATGCCAACTTACAAGTGAGTGACTTTGATGCCGTAGGTTCTGGTCAGCGCCCGTTTAACTTAAATATTTCGGGTAACGATGAAAAAGAACTCGAAAGAATTGCAACCCTAGTCTTCCAAAAATTAAAAAAACATCCGGCCCTCAAAGATGTCGATCTTAGTTTTAGACCAGGAAAGCCAGAGTTTCAGGTTCTTCCTAATCGATCTAAAGCCGAAAAATTGGGAGTTTCAACCAATATCATTGGAACTGAGCTTCGCACACTCATGGAAGGTCAGACTCCAGCTGTTTATCGACTCAAGGGTGAGGAGTACGATATCCGAGTCAGGCTCCAAGAAAATCAACGAAATCTTCAGCAGAATTTCTCTAAAATTTCTATTCCCAATATCAATAACCGTCTAATTCCTCTGACTAGTATTGTGACCGGCGTAGAAACAACTGGTCCTGCTAATATTACTCGTCAAGATCGCGGTCGCTACTATCAGATTGCAGCCGATATTTCTCCGGATGGCCCAGGAATGGGTGGAGCGATTCAAGATATTAATAAAATGTTTAAAGATGAGATTAAACTTTCTGAAGGAATGAATTACAAATTCGTAGGACAGGCAGAATCTTTTGGTGAGCTAGTGACAAGTATGGCAATTGCCTCGGGACTTGGAATTATCTTCATTTATCTCGTTTTGGCCTCTTTATATGAATCATTCATAACTCCTTTTACAATCATGCTTGTTCTTCCTCTGGCCTTGAGTGGTGCTTTCTTTGCTCTTTTCGTGGCTCCAGGGGCAACGCTTGATCTCTTCTCCATGATCGGCTGTATTATGTTAATGGGAGTTGCCACAAAGAACTCCATCATCCTAGTCGATTACACCAACCAACAGCTTGATCTGGGCACACCTTTAAAAGATGCTATTCTTCTGGCCGGTAAGAATAGACTGCGTCCCATTCTCATGACTTCATTTGCTCTGATTGCAGGATTTATTCCGATCGCCGTTGGTTTAAACGAAGCTTCAAGACAGCGCACCAGTATGGGAATTGCATTGATTGGTGGTTTAATCAGTTCTACTTTTCTTACCCTTGTGATCGTTCCGGCTGCTTACCTCTACATTGAGCGCTTCCGACTTTTTACGAACAAAATCTTTCGCAAAATTACCGGAAGTGAGTCATGAGCGAAGTTAATATTGATACAAAAAAGAAGATCATTGAAGCTGCTTCTTACCTCTTTGGTGTGAAGGGCTTCGATGGAACTTCGACAAGAGAAATTGGAAAAATGGCCGGGGTGAATATTTCATCTTTGAACTATCATTTCAAAAGTAAGCAAAACCTCATGGAGGAAGTGGCTTTTTTTGCCTGTGATGAATTCAAAATGAAACTTAAAACTGTTGCTTCTAACACAGAGCTTGAATCAACTTCTGATTTTGCCATTACGCTTTACTCAGCTCTGCTTGAAGATGGTTATAAATTTTTGAATGAATTTAAATTGTTTCTTGATTCAAAAAAGTTTCCAGACCTCGGTGAAACGCCTATAGGGCTTGAAGAGATGACATTTTTTTTAAAAAGAGATCTTCATCCGAACGTTCCTGATAGTGAATATTTCTGGGTGAACAACGTTCTTTTTAGTTACTTGTTTCATACTGCTATTGTTTCAATGTCAGGCGTGGGGAAGCAGTATATGGAGAAGTTTCTTCCGGATAAGCAGAATTCAACCAAGCTTTATATCAAGCAACTCGTTGAGACTTTGGTCAGAGACTTAAATCACCGTTACCAATAAAAAAAAACCGCTTTGGAGTTTTAAAAAAATCCAAAGCGGTAAATTCTTAAAAACCTAAATATTCTTCACACTTTTTCTTTCCGCCGCCAAAAGCTCTGCCAATCGAGGAAGTAGAGGCTTCTACACAGGCCGCACTCACTTCTTCTCTATCAACATCATCTCTTACATGGCTAACCGGTGTTCCATTTTTATCCATTCCAAGTAGCCCCATTGCAACCGAGGCTGGAGTCCAGTATCCACCAGGCGTAATTGTATAGTAGCAATCATATGTTCCGTGAGAAGTGGTCTCAGGATAAACATAACCATCAAACATTTTTTCAATCAGATCCGTTTCATTGGCCTTGATTTCTTTACAGTTTGAAGTCCCTGCAAATTTTTTCAACCATTCACTCGTTGTCATAGGGGCCTTAATCATCGAAGGAAAGCCAGCATCCATCGCAAAAATTACGCCCTTCTCATTAATCACTGGAGTTACGTGGTACCACCAAGTGATTCTTCCCAGATCTCCCGATTTCTTGGTGTAAAAAAGAAACAGCTTACCAGCATCAATATCTTGATTTCTCTTGAAGTCATAGGCCCACACGAGTGCGCGATTGGAGCAAATGGAAGCACCTGGCTTAACTATTTCACGATTCATTTTTGAGAACAAAACTTCTTTTTTGTATCCCTTGAGAGCGACATCAGTCATTTTCCAGTTATGGAAATCAGCTAAAACCACATCTTGAGCGATAGCCGAAGAGATAACTCCCAGAGCAAGCATCATCACGAATACTTTCATGAACATTCCTTTTTAAATTTACCCTTACTGAATGCTCCCCTTAAATCATTCGGATGACGCTTAAGCTAGGAAAATGAAGAAATCACTCCTTGCGTTGCTCTTAGGGTAAACTTAGTAACGTCTAGTAATTACTGACTTGGCGGCTCAATCCCGACGAAATAGGTAAAGAATTTTTCAATGAGACCGATAAGTCTTTGAGCATCTCTGTTGGGGCTCTTAATTTGGAGGTACGTATATGAGTAAGAAACATGAAGCATCATCACATGGCCAGAAACACAAACTGACCAAGAAAGAACTTAAAGCACAAAATCACGCTAAATTGATGGCGCAAAAAGGCCAGCCTTCGAACGTTGTAGACATTAATGCGTTCAGAGATCAGAACAAAAAAGCGGCTTAAAATTATCTCGGAAGGTGAGTGGAGAAATCTGCTTACCTTCCAAGTTAAATTAATTTTCTTCTTCCAATTCAGGTTTCGCTTCAAGCTAATGAGAATAATTTTGTATCTATTGGTTGATGGTGCTTTCAGGTTCTAGGCTCAAGTCTAATGACTCTGGGGCTAGCTCAGGTTCCGTTTCAGGCTCTACAACTGCCTCAGGAGCAGCTTCTGATTCTGGGGCCATTGGTTCTGGTTTTGAAGGGGCTTTCGCTAAGGGAAGATCCCATTTTTCTTTACTACAACTGGGCGAGTGCTCCAGCTTGCAACCCATCTCAAAATACTTATCCGCTTCATCACTCTTCTCAAGCCGAAAAAGCATATTGGCATAATTGAAGCAGCCAAGACCTACTTTTTGTTTTTCACACGAAAGGCGCATGGCCTTTAAAGCCTCTGACTCCTCAACCTGGGCAAGAAGTGGGAACGATAGAAATAAGAAAAGGGCGTAAAGTTTCATCTACAATGCTTATCGGAGGTTTCTTTAAATTTATTTAGTATGCTAGGATGAGACTATGTCTAGGGCCCATTATTTTTATTTATTAACTCCTCTAAAAGAGCTTGAACGAATCGTTGAAGCTCATCAATTGGATTTTGAAGAACTCATCAATGACACTTTTTCGGAATCTGAGCTTGTCCGTTTTGAAGGCCTTCTTGATTCAATTGCAGCGATTTTTGTCCAGCCAATTATTAGTGAACTTACCTTCGAAGATTTTTACGTCAACGAAGCTGAAGCGCTAAAACAACGATCATTTTTTGTTGAATGCCGAAGTTCAATCTGTATTGAGAATATTCCGGATTTTCAAAACAATCCTTTTCAGATTACTTATCTGAATGAACTCCTTCGAAATTTTGATGAAGTCTTGATCGATACGGGGGGAGTAAATGAGCTGGTCTTTAAAAAAGATTACCTTGAGGAACTAAAAAAACACAAAAATATTTTCTCTTTAATTCCCGAAGCTCAGACTAGGCCAATTGAAACAAATTCCACTCGGCCTGTAGATCCAATTGATTTTCTGATTTTAGATGTCTACAAGGAACTAGACCGACTCAGCCTTTCAGGTCTACTAGATGCTGTAATGGAAAAGTTAGAAGGCCTACCAGAAAAATCCCGTAAGACCTTTCAAGTCATGAATCAAGAGAGGCTAGATGCCTCTCAACTTTTGCGAAAGTCAGGACTCAACGCTAAGGATTTTGATGACAACTTAGAGCGTTTAAAGTTTTTTCTTAAAAAAATCTAATCTAGAAGCTTTTTGTCGCTAAGATTCCATTAAACGTAGGAAGAATCATCCACCCAGTTTTTAAATCCTCTTTAGTTTTTGATTCGTCTTTTCCAATCTGGGCCGACATTTTCCCAATCACATAACCCATGGCTATCCCGAGAGGATAATCACTGGCCCAGTGCACACCATTGTTTGTCATTTGAAAGCCCAAGGCCGTAACCCAAACTCCGGCCACAGGATAAATGACTTTTGCGTACTGAGGATAGCGTTCGGCAAGAATGGTAAAAGTTAAAGTGGCAGTCATGACATGGCCACTAGGCATCGCATCGTAGCTTCCGGTTCTGGTGTTATATTCTTTAAAACTTGGAAACGGTTTCCAGTTTCCTCGTTCATGCGTGCTTACATTTGGACTTTCTCGGCCAAAAGACCTCTTTAAGGTTTGATTAAAGACGGTTGAAACAAACATTCCGTGAAATAACATCACCCCGGTATTGAAGTTGTAGTTATTGTCAGACAGATGTCCTGCCGCCATGAAACCACCGGCTATGCCAGCATGAGTCCAACCATCTCCTAGAAAATAAAGAAATGATCCCGTATCGGTAGGTAATCTTAACAGCTCGTACTGACCGAGTGAAAAAACAGCTTTGGTATTATCTTCGTTTCCAATTCCCCAATCTCGTCCGCGTTTTTTAGCGTCAGCATAAAGTTGTTCATCATAATAAATCAAAACCCCAGTTGAACCAGCAATGGCTCCCCACGCAGGAAGGGCTTCCTTAGAAAAACTTTTCTTCAGCGTTTTAAGTGAAGTCGCCGGCATCTCAGTAAAGACTTGCGAGAAACGCAGTTTTTCTTCTTCAGCATAAGTAGTCAGAGAAATAAACAGGACAAAAATCAGGAACAGTATTTTCATAAAATTAAAATTCTTTGTATAAAGAGAGACCAGCTGTTTTTGAATCAATTAAAGGAAGAATATAAGCAGACTCGGGATCTTTTTTGCCTAACTTCGATATCCCCCAACCATAGGCCCACCCAATAGTTGCACCGGCCACTACGTCATGCAGGTAGTGTCTATTATCATTGATGCGGGAATATCCTACGAATGTTGACATTAACAGAGCAGCAGAACCCCAACCCCAACCGTGTTCAGCTGCTACATAACCACTAAAGGCAAAGGCGGTGGTTGAGTGGCCAGAAGGAAAAGAATTCTTTTCCTGAGGATTATTCGGTCTAGGTTCTCTAATGGTATATTTCAAAACACTCGTGACACCAGCTGAATAAGCTGTGGCCTTAAACATACCAAGGGCTCGGTCATAGGCTTTATTATTTCCATAGTAGCCTGCAATACTCATCCCACCGACGTAAAGTATGTTCGGAACAAGTTGTCCAAGGGTGTCTCCCCATTTTGAGTATTCACCCAACGGTTTATTTCTGACTTGAGTCTTTTGAAAAGGATAAACAACGCCATCTTCCATCAAGGCCAAAGAGGCGGTAACAAGTGTTCCACCTAAAAGAACATACTTAGCGTTGGTTGTTAATGGGGACGCTGCTTCCTGACCCAATTCCTTCATTCCCCAAGACAAAGCTTGGTGGGAATAAATCGACAACACAAAAGCGACAAGGAGTAGTTGAAATCTCATGGCATTTAATTCGTTCGTTAAAATTTAAGTATGGCAATTATCATAATTTATAAGTCATTTCCAAGCAATCCACTTTCTCTATTAGTTAACTGATTATTTTCGTGAACTAAATATCTTGTGACTTAATTTAGCGGCTTCTTGAGGCATGAAATGACACTCTTGATGGTAAGAGCTAGGAGGCCATTATGCATTACACTGAGCCAAGAAAAAAAGCTGACTCTTTTCCTAATCCCAATGAGGGACAAAAGGTTATACCCAACGGAACAGAGGTCGACGAAAATCCATTAGAGGGAAACGATGTATCAGAATCCGAGCAGGATCTGGATAAGGAAAAAGTGAAGATTTATCCTAAATCTACTCCGCCTGAACTCTATTGATAAAATTAAAGTTGTCCCCGGCCTTTGAGAGTTTCTTCTAGTTTGCGTTGATAGAAATGGAGGAGTTCATGTTTAACTTCTTCACCCTCAATAATTCCTAGGGCGTGAGCGATGGCCTCTAAAGTCGCCATGCCAGCCTCAGTCGTTTCTGTACGCATATGAAGTTGAGCGCTATTAGGTGTGCTGATCTTAACTCTGAGAATGTCTTTTAATTCATGATGCCTATAATGCACTTTACTTGCTTGGCGCCAGTTTCCGTCAGGAACGATTAATTGAATGGGAAGGGTGCTTTCATTTACCAATTTCTGATC
>CANFNN010000103.1 GCA_947448095.1 Bacteriovoracaceae bacterium
GAGTAGTTCACAGAAAAAAACTTCCAGAGAGTGAAATTAAGTGAGTCACTACCAAGTGCGAGGTTTGGCGGGCAAAGCAGCTAAACTTTTTACTCTTTACGAGGAAAGGGAAAATAGTATTTAGAAACTGCTTGCTTTCTTAAAGATGTGGAATGGAGCACTGGCCCGTCGTTTGAAAATTGTGACCAAAACTCTTTCTACTTATCCACCATTTAGTGACTTGAACACACACTGTATTTATTCCGCTGATAATTATCAAACCACGTTTTCAGGGGAAATTATGAACGCAGGATCGACCATCACGATTGGAGATACTTTTCAAGGGAAGCTCGTTCATTCTAATATTATAATTTGGCTTAAAGAAAACGCCAAAGCTGGGATACCTCTTGACGATAAATCGTCTCTGCGAAGATTGAGAAGAGTTATAGCTCATGAATTTGGACACATGTTAGGATTACATCATCAGTTTAGTGACGATATAGAGAGTATTATGTCCTACAAAGGAGTTGAGTGGATAACCGATTATGATTATGAGGTCATCGCTCGGCTATATCCGCTTACTTTTTGATAGACGTCTATCGTCCGTGAGCTTCCAGAGCGGTTTCCTCTGGTGGTTCTGCCTTAACGTGCCGAGGCCTTGACTGTACCCACTGGAAAAGCTCAGTGGGGGCCATCATAATGAAAAAATGCAAACCTATGGTCATTCTTCATCAGTGGAGAAATGAAATTCTTCAGTACTTTGAAAATTATCGGCTTAGATTGATTTACCGAACGATGTAAAAGCCCCTTACCTTAATAAAAGGCGCGATTTTTCCTCCCAAATTTCTTTGGGTTGGGAATCCGTTTTTTAAAAACTGGATTTTATTAAATTTTAGAGAGTTGATTCGATTGAATTTTTTTGAGTCATCCACTGCCAACCTAGGACAGTCACATGATGAGAATTAATTCACATGGACAAATACGGAAGGCTTAAGAGCGACAATTGGTTTGATTATCACCGTTACATGCACATTCATGATGAAGTTCTTGATAGATTTAATGGCCATTACACCACCCCAGTAAATTACGAACATTATATTTAGACAGAAAAAGAAATTCATATCGAAGTTGAAATTGAATTGATCTCCGGTCATTTAGTTTCAATTGATAAGCGTGCTAGTGCAAAAATAATTAAAGGCCAATTAATGTGCCAGACAACCAACTATCAATATTTGGTATCTGATCCAGTTACAAAATTTCAAATTAGATATGATTCTCCTCATTTAGCGGGAGTAAATTTTGAAGATTGGGATTATCAACATCATCGGCATGAAACTTCGTTTGCAGGAAAAAAAGCACAAGAATCAGTAATTGTTTATATGCCTTTTGATAAGCCACAAAGTATATCGTTTAACAAAACGTACTTTTCAAAACGCAAGGGGATACCATTTAGTTATAAGGGTGATCCTTGGCCACAGGTTGAAGATTTTTTAAATGAAGTTGTTACATTAGCTTCAGACCGAAAATGAAATGTTACCGGGAGAGCAGTTATGAGTAAGTATCCAAAAAATCCATTTCATGCAGGTGAAATTCTATTAAAAAAATTATCTAGTAGTTAATAGGCGCTTATCTAGTAATTTTTTTACTTATTTTAGAATTGCAAGCAAATCTTGTCCACCATAATTTAATATTTGATCCCTAGAGACTTTGTGATCTTTAGAAGTGTATATATCAAATCCATTATCAAGTAAAAAAACGAAAACAGGTTTAGGGTCTTTGTTTAATCTTGCCATAACACCATGTGAAATTTCAAAAATTACATTTTTAATCTTTCTGTCTTTAAACAAATTCTTTGCTCCAAGAAAAACTTCATATTCAAAACCTTCAACATCTACTTTTAGACAATCAATCTTATCGATTCCATTTGAATTGCAAAAACCATCAAGGGTTACAACGTCGACTTCGATAAATGTGGACTGAGATTGACTTGTATGTGCTAAACCTAATGAATGATGGGCATGAGCAGGAGATGTGTAAAATTAAGTATTGATCAGGAGTTTATCCCTGTTTTAGACCTCAAAGAAAAAAATGTGGTGGAAAATTTAAGGATAATAGGTAGTTAAAAAAAATGGTGCCCGAGACGAGACTTGAACTCGTACGACCGGTAAAGGTCGGCAGATTTTAAATCTGCTGTGTCTACCGATTCCACCACCCAGGCACATTATAGGTAATTAAAGACAATTAATCGGAAGTGCTGTGATTTTGGAAAATTTATGAGAATCTGTCAATTATTAAACATTCTATTCGTACTTTTTTAATGAGTTGCTCAACAAATTGAGTTGATAACAAGCAAATCGATAAAAATTTTCGTTTATTTAATATGACAATGGGCATAGTGGAAGCCATCAAAAAATGTTTGCTTGGTTACCTGAAAATAATAAGTCAATTGGTCGTAAGGACCAACCACAAAATCGAAATGCAATTGAACTCTTTCCGCAGGACGTAAGTTCACGGGGCTTCAGTTCAGATGATGACTAGGCAATCAAGTAAGTTATTGATTTACATTTCTTCTAAGTCTCCCTAAAATATTGTCACAAACATAATAGTATAAAATATTTTTTGTAGGGGACGGCATGTCGACTAATAAAAGACTCGTAAGTCAATTGGAGAGCCGAAGTGAAGAAGACTTTGCGCTCGATCGCTTAATTGTTACGACTAAAGCTGATTCTTTTTTGGAATGGGCAAAACGTTGGGGACAATCAAACTCTCTTTGGCCATTTCCTTTTGGGACTGCTTGTTGTGCCATTGAATATATGGCGGTGGTTGGACCAAAATATGATGCTTCACGATTTGGAGCCGAGGTTGTTCGTTTTTCTCCTCGTCAATCAGACTTAATGATCATCGCTGGTACGATCACTGAAAAACAAGCACCAGTTCTTAGAAGAATTTACGATCAAATGGCCGATCCAAAATGGGTTATTGCCATGGGGGCTTGCGCTTCTTCTGGCGGATTCTACCGCGCTTATCACGTTGTTCAAGGGGTTTCACGCGATATACCTGTCGATGTTTATATTCCAGGTTGTCCTCCTACTCCAGAAGCCGTTATTCAAGGGATCATGCAAATTCAAGACAGAATTAAAAAAGGTGTCTCAAGCTATGATGGTCTAAGAAAAGAGCTCGAAGAAAAAGCAGCACATTAATTAGTAAAAAATAAAATAGGTTTTTATTCATGCAAGAGTTAAGTCAATTCGGAAAAGATCTACAGACAAGTTTTTCTAGTCATTCACACTCATATAAATTTGACAACCATGTGATCTTTGCAGACACAAAAAATTTATTAAGTGTTATGGCAAAACTAAAAGACGAATTTAATTTTAATATGCTCCTCGATGTATGCGGTGTGGATAACTCCCGTAGACCAAAAAGCGAGTGGACTCACGGAGTTCGTTTTGAATCAGTTTATCATTTGCTCAATATGGAAAAAAATGAGCGTATTCGCATTCGAGTTCCAGTTGATGTCGACGGTGGTGAATTAGTTCCTTCAGTCATGTCTTTTTGGAGAGGTGCTGATTGGTTTGAACGCGAAGCTTGGGATATGTTTGGTATCAGCTATGAAGGAAGAAAAAAGGAGCGCTTACTGACTCACCATGAGTTTGTCGGTCACCCTCTAAGAAAAGATTACCGCGCTGATCACAATCAACCTTTATCTGAATCTCTAGAAATACACTTTGATGCTGATCCTTCAATTTCACCAGAAGATGCTTCAAAAAGAGAGTGGATTAATATTGGTCCAAGTCACCCAGCTACTCACGGAACCCTTCGAATTATGGCCGAGATTGAAGGTGAGGTGATTAAGAGATCTAAATTAGAAATTGGTTACCTACATCGATGTTTTGAAAAGATGACTGAAAATCATCTTTATAATCAAGTCATTCCCTATACTGACCGTCTCAATTATTGCTCTTCACCGATGAATAATATTGGTTGGTGTAAAGCTATAGAAGATATGATGGGTATTGAAATCCCTGACCGTGCCAAAGCGCTGCGTATGGTTTTGGCAGAACTCTCGCGTGTTATTGATCACTTGGTCTGCATTGGAGCAGGAGCAGTTGATCTCGGTGCCCTCACTTCATTTTGGTTTTGTTTTGAACAAAGAGAGCGAGTGTATGAACTTTTTGAGAAACTTTGTGGAGCTAGACTAACAGTTTCACTTACACGAATTGGTGGAATGGCCCAAGAACTTCCAGTTGGATGGGTGACTGATTGTTTAGCAGTCGTAAAGCAAATTGAAAAAGGTATCGCTGAAGTAGATGGTCTTCTTACAAAAAATAAAATCTATGTGGATAGAACACGTGTTTGTCCCATCAGTGCTGCTGATGCCATAGCTTGGGGATATACTGGTCCTTGCCTTCGCGCTACTGGCGTGAACTATGACATTCGAAAAGCCAATCCGTATTACTTTTATAAAGACGTTGATTTTGAAATTCCTATTGGGCAAAACGGTGACAACTACGATCGCTACTTGGTGCGTATGGAAGAGATGAGACAATCGCTTCGCATTGTCAATCAGGTTTTAGGCAATCTTCCAAGCGGACCTTATCAATCATTGGATAAACGCGTTTGTATTCCACCTAAAAAAGAAGTTTATACTAATATCGAAGGATTAATGAACCACTTCATGTTAATCATGAAAGGTGTTCGTCCACCAGTAGGTGAAATTTATTCAGCCACTGAAGCCGCTAATGGTGAGCTTGGCTTTTATGTTATTTCAGATGGGGGAGCTAATCCTTATCGTGTAAAAGTGCGTCCGCCATGTTTTGCTATTTACCAATCTTTTAGCGATATCATCCAAAACAAAATGATTTCTGATGCCATTGCCGAACTTGGAGCAATGAATATTATTGCGGGAGAATTAGACCGATGAGCGAAAATACATTTACGTTCTCTAAAGAAAATCTAGCAACCTATAATGAGTATTTAACTCGTTATGATGATGTTGAATCGGCGCTTTTGCCAACTTTACATTTAGTTCAGGAGCAAAATCATTGGCTTTCTGAAGATGCTATAAATTATGTTTCAACACTCATGGGAATTCCCGCTATCAAAATCAAAGAAGTCATCTCTTTTTACGATATGTTTTACGATGTTCCAGTGGGAAGAAATATTGTTCAAGTCTGTACTAATATAACTTGTTCAATGTATGGCGGAAGAGAAATTTATCAAGGACTTCTTCACCATTATGAAACGAGTTTTTTAACTCCTACTCGCGATGGAAGAATTTCTATTCAAAAAATGGAATGCCTTGGTGCCTGTGAATTAGCCCCATGTATGCGAGCCAATAATGAATACGTAGGTCATCTCGATTTAGCTTCTGCCATCCATAAGATCGACGAATTAGCTTAAGGAAAAAGGTTATTAAATTATGAAAGATTCAGCAAACTATAAAGATTATGCTCTCCTTAGTTACCACCATATTCCAGGTGTTCACAATCTAGATGTTTTTGAACGCGCAGGTGGATATGAAACTATGAAAGCCTGCCTGGAAAAAGATCCAGAAGCGATCAAAGAAGAAGTAAAGCTCTCTGGTCTTCGCGGTAGAGGCGGAGCGGGATTTGCTACTGGGGTAAAGTGGGGATTTTTTACAAAAGATCGAAATGCTAAAAAATATCTTTTGTGTAATGCCGATGAATCGGAACCAGGAACTTTCAAAGATCGCTATTTAGTGGAAAAAAATCCTCATATCTTAATTGAAGGAATGATTATTTCTGCCTGGGCCCTCGCCACTCAGAAAGGCTATATTTATATTCGTGGCGAGTTTCAACAACAAGCAGTTATTTTAGAGCGTGCGATTAAAGAAGCTTATGCTAAAGGATATCTTGGAAAAAATATTTTAGGTAAAGGTTTCGACTTTGATCTTTATGTTCATCGTGGAGCAGGTGCTTATATTTGCGGAGAAGAGACGGGAATGATTTCTTCTCTTGAAGGCAAGAAAGGACAACCAAAACTTAAGCCTCCATTTCCCGCAATCAAGGGTTATAGAGGACTGCCGACGATGGTAAACAATGTCGAATCCCTCGCAGCTATTCCATGGATTATGCGCTTTGGAGCTTTGGCTTACAAACAATGGGGAACAGATAAATCTCCTGGCACAAAACTGTTTTCAATTTCTGGTGATGTTAATCGTCCAGGAGTTATTGAAGTTCCGCTTTCAACAAGCCTTAAAGAAATTATAGAAGTTCACTGCGGCGGAATGAGAGATGGCAATAATCTTAAAGCAGTTATCCCTGGTGGATCGTCTGCTCCTGTGCTTAATGCAGAGGATTCTTATAATGTGAGAATGGATTACGAAGATGTGGCAGCTAAGGGATCCATGCTTGGATCGGGCGCCATTATTGTTATCGATGACACGCGAAATATGGGCGATATATTAAAATGGACTCTCGAGTTTTATCACCATGAATCTTGTGGGCAATGCACTCCTTGTCGCGAAGGAACTGGTTGGCTAGAGAGTGTTTTCAAAAGAAGGGAGTCAGGAAAAGCTCATAAGTCTGATATTGATTTATTAGATAAGACTGCCGCTTCCATGAGGGGACAAACTATTTGTGCGCTAGCAGACGCTGCGGCCATGCCAACTCAAGGGATGATCAAAGTTTTTAGAGAAGAACTTGAAGCCTATGTATCATTAAGCGGAAAAAAATAATTTTAAATTCATCATTAAGAGATAAAAACCATGACTGAAAATGTAAAACTTACTTGGAATGGAAAAGAGATTGAGGCTCCCAAAGGATCAAACCTTCTGCAAGCTGCTCTTGATAACGGTATTGAAGTAGCACATTATTGTTACCATGCAGGCTTATCAGTAGCAGGTGTGTGCAGAATGTGTATGGTAGAGCAGGATGGAAATCCGCGTGCTTTCCCTTCTTGTAATGCCACATGTGGTGAGGGGATGGTTGTACATTCTGACACTCCAAAAATTAAAGCAGCTGTCGAGGCGACTCTTCAGTTTCACTTAGTCAATCATCCACTAGATTGTCCAGTTTGTGATCAAGCAGGCGAGTGTGGCCTTCAAGATTATTATATGAAACACGGTCAATACGATTCTCAAATGATTGACAAAAAAGTTCACAAAGAAAAAGTTCAAGATATCGGCAAAAACGTTATGCTCGATGCTGAAAGATGTATTCTTTGTTCTCGTTGTACTCGTTTTACTTCCGAGGTAACTGGCACAAATGAGCTGGGAATTTTAAACCGTGGTGACCATGCCGAAATTACCGTTAATGAAAATTTAAAAAATGATTACGCTCAAAACTTAGTCGATATATGTCCAGTTGGTGCCTTAACGTCAAAAGATTTTAGATTCAAGCAACGGGTTTGGTTTTTAGAAGATGTCCTTACGACTTGTATTGGATGTGAAACAGGATGCTCTGTTAAAGTTTCTCAAAATAAAAATGGATCTTATAGAGTGAAGCCAGTTTACGATCATGGAGTGAACGGACATTGGATGTGTGACGATGGAAGAAAAATCTATAAGCATGTCTCCAGTCCGACTCGTCTGTCTGCTGCCTCTGAAAATATTAATGGTCTTTTTATTCCTGTTGATGAAGCTGGGATATTGAATTCTCTTAGCGATAAAAAATTAAAATTCATACTTTCAACTGGATTAACTAATGGGGAATACCAAAATTTTTTCGCGAAAATTAAGGGATCAAATGCTGAAGTTGCTCTTTATTCATTGCCACATGAGGGCCCGGAGTTTGATGGTATTTTAAAACGTGGTGATAAAAATGCAAATTTAAGAGGTGCTGTTAAAGCATTTGATCAAGCTGGTTTTGATCACTCGCAGGCAGCACTTGATAAAGTTTTAAATTCTCTTACAAAAAGCGACGCTCTTTTTGTGGTTGTTCCAGAAATTATTTACAACGAAGACCACTTTAATACATTGATTAAAAAAGTAGAAAAAGCTGCAGTTGCGCTGGCCCTTACACCAGGAGAAAGTCTTGCGAGCATGAGAAGCTTTAAATACCTATTGCCAGTTCCAAGCTTTCTGGAAAAAGATGGCGAGATCACTAATTTTCAAGGTGCTGGCAGAGAGCTTCGCAAGGGCTTAAGCTATGGAGAGACTTCAAAAGATGTTTCTTATTATGCAGGTTGGGTGAATGTATGATTTTAAAAGCTGATTTATACCGCGAACACGGTTTTTTAAAAGGTCTTTACCTTGGTTTAAAGATCACGATGATGACTATGCTTCGAAATCTTTTTAAGCATGATAGAATGACTCTCAATTACCCTGAAGAGAAATATTTTTACTCTGATCGATTTAAAGGGAAGCATATTCTTACAGTAAAAGAAGACGGAACACTTCGTTGTACTTCTTGTATGTTATGCTCAACTTATTGTCCTGCTCAATGTATTCATATTGTGGCGGCCGATGACTCTGATAAAGAAGTTGAGAAAGCTCCGGTTTCATTTGAAATTGAAATGCTTCGTTGTGTATTTTGTGGTTTTTGTGAAGAGGCTTGTCCAGTCGATGCTATTCGCCTCTCAAATGAATATGAAATTTCAGGCCATGCAGAACAGGAGTGGGTTGCAGATCATTACGATCTTGCTTTTAGGAAATCTCTTAATGGCGGACGTGGTGTCGTCTCTACTGTTGATGATAAAGACCGCATGAAACTTCGCTTATAATTTTAGGTAATTTTAGGTGCCATCACCCCAATGGTTTCGCGTGA
>CANFNN010000104.1 GCA_947448095.1 Bacteriovoracaceae bacterium
GCTCAAAAAAGATTATGACGTACAATTTTCCCAGGTTAAGACTGAGAACGAAACAAAGTTGATTAAACTGCGGAACTCTTGGGACAAAAAAATTGCTGAAGAAAACAATCGCTACGAAAAACTTTTTACAGACCTCAAATCGAGCCAATCCGATAAACTTTCAACAAATCAGATTAATAACGAACAACAAATTGCTAAGCAGGATGCTAAGCACCAAGAATATCTAGATAAAGCACGCTTAAAATTTGAAGAAGAAAAAGCGAAGCTCGAAGCTTAACCCGTCATCAATCCAGGAAGGAGAATAGATGAGTCAGAACAGTGCGGAAAATGGTGGAGTATTCATTAATGGCAAAAAGCAAGTGATAGAGCTTTTGCAAAGAATGGATGCAACTGACAAGGTCAAGCTGCTAAAGAATCTAAGATTAAGAAATCCAACTCTAGCTAAAGAACTTACAGAATCATGTCTTTCATTTGAAAGCATTTGGGATTTGGATGATGAGTGTTTAAAAACGGTTGTTTCTCAAGTGAAACCGGCGATCTTAGGGTTGGCCCTAAGCTTAGTACATGTGAAAAATCAAAGACGAGCGTTGTCCATGATCTCAAGGGATATGGCAATTAAGGCGTTTGAAATTATGCAAAAAGATCTGACAAGTAATCGCAGTGAGTGCTTACGAGCTCAGCTTAAGATTTTAGAGCTTGCTATTAGTTTGCAACGTAACCGAGTCATTCAATTCTATTAAGATAATAATTTTTTAAAATCAATTTCAAGTGAAGGGGGGAAATCCTCTTCACTTAATATTGAGGGATGCAGAACTCTATTTTCTGCGACTAAACCTGCGGTACTTTGAAACCTAGCGATCATAGTAGAGGTTAAATCAGTCAGCCATTTTGGTGCCGATCCTAGTGCCTGGCGAAAATCACTATTAGGCACAGTGATCACTTCAACTCTGGATAAAGCAATGGCGGAGTAAGTATAAGGTGCCCCTGAGAGCATGGCGCTCTCCCCAATAATATCTTGATCCTTTGCTAAATAAACAGGAATGAGTCTTTCTTTAGAAGCTTTGAGACATAAGACTTCACCACTTTTAATAATCATCAAATTTTCGGCATCGTCACCTTCGCGAAAGATTACTTGTCTCGGTTCAAAAAATATTGAGTTAGACATGCAAAAATTCCTTTTTAATTTTCCCTTCAAGGATCGTGCCGTAACGAAGACCATAAGTTGAAATGGTGATTTCCTTAACTAGTAGCCTGTGAGTGATGTGATAAACCAAGTGCAGGCCACCACGAATGCTGTTTGAGCGTTTTTGAAGAAAGGGAAATAACTCCTTAAAGTCATCTGGCTTAAATTCTGAATATTTTTTAAAAAGAGCATCAACATCTTCGGCTTTTAAAACAAGTCCATGAACATCGTCTTCAACGAATTCCTTATGTTGAAGATGCATATTTCCTAAAGATGTTACCGTTCCCGCCACACAATAAAGACTTTTTGATTGAAACTTATCTATGTCAGTCGTGTAATCTAAGAAAACTTTTTGAAGATTTTGAACAAATAGTCCATCTTCAAGCCACTGGGAAGCTCGAACGGCCCCAATCGGCATGCTAATAGTTTCTAATATATTGAAATTTTTGGTATTGACCTTAATCAACTCGGTAGATGCTCCGCCAATATCCATGATCGTAATAATTTCGGAATCAAATTTAGTATTAAAAAGAATTCCCTTAGTTGAAAAATAAGCTTCTGCTTGAGAAGTTATTGGCAAAATAGTCACTCCCAACTCTGATTTTATTTTGGTAAAAAAATCAGGAGCATTCTGAGCCACTCGTGAGGCCTCAGTAGCCGTGGCGATAATATTTTCACGAGGAATACCGTATTGGTCACATTCCTCAGCGTAAGCTTTAATTGCTTCGTAAGTTGCCTGCATGGAATCAGGATGAAAAACTTTATTTTTATCAAGTTCTTTTCCAAGAGAGGTTATATGGCTCTGCTTAGAAATTTCCTGAAAATTATTATTGGTCGTATCAGCAATTAGCAGAAGTACGCTATTAGAACCGATATCAATTGAAGCCCTGAGTTCTTTTTTCATGAGTTCACAACTCTGACTAATTCTCCAACTTTGGAAGGATCAATCAAACCTTTTTCGCAAATAATTCCTGTAATAAACTGGTGATCAGTCACATCAAAGCTCGGATTTATTGATTGTGCTCCAGTTGGTGCCAGTTTAATGCCCTTTAATTCGGTAATTTCATTCATGGGACGCATTTCAATTTCAATGTGCTCGCCACTTGGGATACTCAAATCAAATGAACTAATTGGTGCTACAACATAAAATGGAACTTTGTAGTGCTTGGCCACGATAGAGAGCGTCGATGTCCCCACTTTGTTAGCAGTGTCACCATTGGCAGCAATTCTATCTGCACCTACAAAAATCGCATCAACTTTACCGTGCGAGAGGAGAAACGATGCTGCACCCTCGACGACAATACTGTAAGGAATATTCTCCTTACTTAGTTCAAATGCAGTTAGTCGAGTGCCTTGTAAGTAGGGTCTCGTTTCATCCGCATAGACGTGTTCAACCTTGCCCAAGGAATGGGCATGAGAAATCACACCTAAGGCTGTCCCAAGGCTTCCACAGGCAAGAAACCCGGTATTACAATGAGTCATTAAATTCCATTTCCGGTCTCCCAGATTTTTTATTAACTCCTCAACTCCAATTTTTGCCATAGAAAGATTTTTTGCATGTGATTGCAAAATTTGCTCATTACCGAAATCAACCAATGCCTGAAAGATTTTTTCCTTCGAATGATCTGATAGAAGTAATGTTTTCATGAATTCGAAACAACGATTCACTTCATAAGAAAGATTCACAGCAGTCGGCCTAGCGCTAATCATTTCATCACAGGCCAATCGACATTGCTCTAAAGTTAATTGCGTTTGATTCTTAACCCAAAGGGCCATGCCAAAAATGGCTGTAAAACCAATACAAGGAGCACCTCTCACCACCATATCCGTTATTGCGAGCGCACAACCTTTAAGATCAGAAACCTCTACAAAAGTCTCCGAATGCGGAAGCAAGCGCTGATCTAACAAAAGAAGTTTATTATTTTTCCAAATTATTGGCCGATAGGAATTGGTCATGGTGTTTCCTTTTTCCAAAATGCTTCTAAGACTTCTTTTTTTACCGGTTTCCACTTTTTATTTTTTGGATAACTGAGAGTCAAAAAAGATTTTGCTTTAATTGAGTTCGAAAGAACGCCTGAGAGATGAGCAGGATCGGTTCCGTCAAGTGTAACACTCATTAACTTAATAGACTGTTTAGCTACGCTGGCCTGCCAACTTCGTTTAATCGTTGTTGAGGAATCGAGATTAAAATAAGTCCATAGATCTTGATTTAAAGTAAAGAACTCACCTGCCGGAGCTTTCAAATTATCAGCTTTTAGATTTGCTAACCAAGTGCCTTGACTCCAATGTGTGGACCATTGACCATCAATTTTCCCATCTAAAACTCCTTCTGAAGCTGTGAAAAAGGGATCAAGAAATTTAAAAGAAGAATCCCAGGCAAAATGACTGAACTCTAAAGAAAAATCCTGAATATTGGATTTAGATAAATACTTTAAAATCATTTTAGAATTAGCATCTTGAAGTTCGGCTTGGTAATATTTTTGATTCGGAATGATACCAAAGCGAAATGAGCCATCAAAAAGCTTATCCCCAAAAAGACACTGCTTAAATAGAACTACCGTCGAGTGATAAGGCTGGGGAGCTGGTTCCATTAAACCGAAAAGAGACTGCACAGAAAACAGCGCCGATTTAAGATCGCAGGAAGTAAAACCAATTTCCTGACTATATTGAGTCAGTTGGCTTTTATCAAAGTCTAAAACGGCTCTGCGTGAGAATTTAAGGTCTTGCTTAGGTGAGATAAAAGAAGTTTGCCAAATTTCATTTTTAAAATCGAGATACCATTGACCGGTAATCGAATGATCTGGCCCGAGGTTAAAGTCGCCTGGGAAATGGAGTTTTGCAGAAAGTGACGAAGTATTTTCAGCTGAAAAGCTTCGAGCAAAATGAACCTCGCCCTCACCGACTCCTTCAATTTTATCCCAAAAAGGATTTTTGATCTCATCCCCTACAATTCGAAGATAATGCATCGGAAAAGTTGAAAATTTCAGGTGAAATTGAATTTGATCTGTTTTTACAGATATCTCACCAGTTCCGATTTTTTTCTTTTCTACAAGTAGCTCAATAGAGGAAGCGAGGTCTACTGTTGTTGGGTTAAAACTTGATTTTCCATCAATCACCAGATCTTCAAATTGAAATCCTTCGACGGTATCTTTGGTTTTAAACTCTCCCCTATAATTTACTGCCCAAACTTTAGGCTCTGGAGTGACGTCACCAAACAACCAAAGATCAGAAGAATATCTTTTGTTCTTATGTGCGATGCTAATAGGAATATTTAATTCAAAAGCTGAATTCTTTCCGTACTGAAACTCTCTCACCAGAAGCTTAGAAAGAGAAAAATAGCGGCGATCTCCATCAAGCTCTTTAATCGAAATATTTTTTGCTCGTAAAGTATAATGGGCATCCAAAAGATACCTAGGAAGGTTCGCCTCTATTTTTACTGATGGATTGGAGCGAGACCCATTGGTTGCAGGATCGATTGCATTTCTTGAATCAGATGAAACAAATATGTCTAAATTATTAATATTAATTGAAGCATTTCCGCGATTGAGAAGAATCAACCACCACGGAATTTTAAACTGTACTTCATCGGCCGAAGCGAGGGTTTTGTTATCTTTTGTTAGAGATATGTTTTTAAGACTTAATTTAAAATCAATCGAAAATACGTAGTCTATTTTCCCAATAGTTAAATGGGACGCAGGATAACTCCTCTGGATTTGAGAATTGAAAAGAACAACTAAGGAATCCGGATTTAATTTTGAATAGGCGCTGTAGACTAATGAGCCCAGAGCAGCGAAGAGTATTACCCAACCAATAATTACTGCTTTAGTCGAAAGTTTCATTCATGCCCTAAGTTTTTTGTTGATAACATATTTTTCATGCCACTCTCCTTAGAGTTTTTGCAGAGGAGCAAACTTGACCATAAATTTCTTTCTAATCCCGTCTCGAAATAAAATGGTCACTTTTTCTTCCGGCCCCATGCCTTCTGTATCAAGGATTGTTCCTTCTCCATACAGGGCGTGCATAATCTTTGATCCAGTGGGATGATTCGCTAAATTCTGTGGCTTTTTAGTCTGATAGACTTTTTCTCGATAGAAAACTGCGTCTTCAGAATTATTAGAACTTTGATCAAAGTCATTATAGGCGTGTTCATTAAAGTCAGATTTTCTTGGGCTCGACTGATAATTTTCCCATTTATAATAGCGAGAGGGAATTTCGTGTAAAAACTGGCTTGGGCCATTAAACTTCAAACTTCCCCAAAGCATTCTTCCTTGAGCAAAAGTAATAGTAAGCTGCTTCATCGCGCGAGTCATCGCGACATAAAAAAGTCTACGCTCTTCTTCAATGGCCGTAGGTCCAACTTCTAGACTTTTATATGAAGGGAATATGTTCTCCTCCGCTCCAATCAAGAAAACGTAGGGATACTCAAGCCCTTTGGACCCATGGACAGTCATCAGGGAAACCAGTTCGCCCGATGTCTCCTCAGTCGTAGTATCTAAAGTGATTGTTTCAAGAAACTTAATCAGATTTGGTTCTGTTTCAGATTCTTCGAATTGCTTTACTGCACTCATAAGCTCTTCTAAGTTCTCTAGGCGCGCAGCTCCCTCGTGAGTTTTATCAGCACGGAGAAATTCGTAGTAACCGGATTCATTAAGAAGCTTCTCATAACTAACGGTTGGAGAATGATTTTTCTCTTCAAGAACCTGAACTTCCTGGATTAATTGAACCAATTGATTAATGGCACTTTGAACTTTTCCGGAAAGAGATAAATGTTTAAATTCTGATTGGCCTTGAGCAATTTTTTCAATCAATTCAAATAATGAGAGCTGAAGGCGGACAGCTTCGTCTTCAAGCTTTCGAAGTGAAGTCGCGCCAACTCCTCTGGCCGGAGTGTTGATGATTCTTGTGAGCGCCAGTGAATCTTTTTTATTCACTACAACCCGCATATAAGAAATCATGTCCTTGACTTCTTTTCGGTCATAGAACTTGATTCCTGCTACTACCCGGTAAGGAAATTTTTCTTTTCTGAGAGCATCCTCAATGGTCCGAGAATGGGCATTATTTCGATAAAATATTGCAATATCTTTTAACGAGACGCCTTCATTAGCGATTAATTTAATTTGATGAGCTATGTACTCGGCTTCTGCCCGATCATCCCGGCATTCAATGATCCTTATCTCATCTCCATCGTCATTATTGGTCCACATCTGCTTACCCTTACGGGCAACATTGCGAGAAATAACTTCTGTTGCAGCTTCAATTATTTTTTTTGATGAACGATAATTCTGTTCAAGCTTTATGAGTTTGGCATCAGGAAAAATGTTTTCATATTCCAGAATATTTCTAATATCCGCTCCACGCCAAGAATAGATAGACTGGTCTTCATCACCTACCACGCAAACATTTCGATGATGCTGACTAAGGAGTAAAATAAGTTCGAATTGAGCTCGATTGGTATCTTGATACTCATCGACTAATACATATTTAAATTTTTGTTGATACTTGGTAAGGACCTCGGGAAAAGTACGAAAGAGATTCAATACCCCAGTGATTAAGCCTCCAAAATCAACAGCATTACTGCGATGAAGTTCAGCTTCATAATCGAGAAAGATGTCCCACATTCTTCTGTCTTCAGCGTATTTCTCGATTTCTTCGTTTCTTGGAAGGCCAATATAATAGGCACGGTTCTTGAGTCCATCAATATAGGCCGCAACAGTGTAGGGAGATAACTCTTTGGTGTTAATCCCTCTTTGGGCGAGAATACCTTTAATAATAGACTGTGATTCACCATCATCATAAATCGTAAAATTCTTACTTAAGCCCAAATAGGTCGCTTCCATTCGCAAAAGGCGTGCACAAAAAGCATGAAATGTTGTGACCTGCAAAGCTCCGACATTGATCTGAGTGTTCACAGACAATCGTTCACGCATTTCACGGGCAGCTTTATTAGAAAATGTAACGGCCAGAAGCTGAAAAGGACTCACGTGCTTTTCTTCCAGCAGATACTGAATGCGGGCGACCAGAGTCCGGGTTTTTCCAGACCCAGCACCTGCAAGTATCATGACCGGACCATCGGTCATGAGCACTGCTTGCTTTTGAGATTCGTTTAAGAAATCAAGATTCATTATTCAACCGTTACGGATTTTGCCAAATTTCTTGGTTTATCGATGTCCGTACCTTTAAGTGAGGCTATGTGATACGCCAAGAATTGAAGGGCCACATTCACATAAAGTGGGCTTAAATTAGGAAGACCTTCAAAATCAAGACCAATAAAATGGTCAGCCAGATGCTCTAGCTCAGCCGAATCTTTAGGACCGACAATGACTATTTTCCCTCTTCTGGCTTTTACTTCTTCAATATTAGAAACTGTTTTTTCAAATAGTTCAGGGCCAACGATGGCAATATTCACGATATGTTCATCGATTAAAGCGATGGGACCATGCTTAAGTTCTCCCGCGGCGTAGCCTTCAGCATGAACGTAGGCAATTTCTTTTAATTTCAGCGCACCTTCTAGAGCAATGGGAAAATACTTTCCACGGCCGGTAAAAATGAAACCATTTTTATTATAAATCTGAGCTGCTACTTCTTTTAGAGAGTCAGCACCAGCGCATAACTCAGCGATGCGATTAGAAAGAAGCTGAATCTCTTTAAATAAAGAAGGATCATCCAAAGAGCCTTGCATCGCTCGACTCATCAAATAACCAGTTAAGGCCTGAAGAGTAAAAGCTTTAGTTGAGGCGACTCCAATTTCTACCCCAGCGTGGATCAGAAAGTTTTGATCACAATTCCTAAACAGTGTCGATCCTTCCACGTTCACAATAGAAAAAGATTTTATGCCTTTTTCTTCACAAAGTTCCTGACAGGCCAAGGTGTCAGCCGTTTCACCTGATTGCGAGATAAAAAGACCAATTTCATCTTTGTTAAGAATTGGGTTTTTGTAGCGAAATTCAGAAGCGATGTCGACAGAAGCTGCCTGACGATTGATTTGCTCGAAATAATTTTTGATAACTAGGCCTGCATGCCACGCGGTTCCGCAAGCAGTTAGATGCCAGCCCGCTGGTTTAAAGTTATTCAGTCCATCCAAAATTTTTCGGCCTTCATTTTTAATATAATAAGCAGCTAATTGATCAATAAGATTTGGCTGCTCATGTATCTCCTTAAGCATAAAATGCTCATAAGGACCCTTCGTTGTAGAATCCATCGTCATGGCGTTTGACTGTAATTTATAGCGACCAGACGGTGAGAGATCTAATTCATAAAAATTTATCGCCACTTCTGTTTCAGTCACAACGCTTTCACAAATGACAGCATCTTGTGGAAAATAAATACGTGGAGCAAATCCAATCAGGGCAAAAGGATCAGAAGAAACGAAAGCTTCTCTAGTTTCTTTGTTGTCACCAACAACTAGTGGAGCTGACCGTTTGAGGCAATAAAGTTTATCACTACCTTTTTCGATAATCACGAACGCAGAGTTTCCTGTGATAGTTGTAAAAGCTTTAGAAATGGATTGGAGAAC
>CANFNN010000105.1 GCA_947448095.1 Bacteriovoracaceae bacterium
AAACAAGCTCAAGAAAAAGGGCTCAAAGATCCTTCGAAAATGATTTTCCAGGTTATGAAACTGCACGCTCTTGGACTCAAGGGCGCGTTTGCGATTGATAGAAAAAGTCAACCGATTCAGGCCAAAGGCATCCCGATGCTTTGTGCAGAAATACCAGATCTTTTAGAAGATATTAATTTTTAAGAAACCAACAAGGATTTTTATATGGCCCAAATTTCAGTTTATTTAAATGCTCTTTCTTCAAAAAGTCATTCGGCTTTTTCTGAAGAAGAACTTAAGAAATTCTTTTTTCGGCATGATTTAGTCATTCATAATCCAGGAAGTCTGGATGAATTGAATGAACAGGTTTTGGCCGATGTTGATAATGGAACTGAGTACATCTTCGCCGTAGGTGGAGACGGAACAATGAACACTATCTCGCAAAACCTGGTTGGAAAGAAAACCAAACTCATGGTTCTTCCCACTGGTACGGCCAATGACTTTGCCAAAGAGCTTGGCATGAGTAACAACCTTAAAAAGATCTCTAAAATTTTTAACGCCCAAACAACTAAACAAATTGATGCCATTAAAGTGAATGGAAAATTCATGATGACCAACGGTGGTATTGGTATGGCGTGCGAAGTCGCAAGCACTGTGGATCATTTAAGAAAAAATAGTTCGATGTTTAAAAAAATGATGAAAACTATTGGGAAAGAAACCTATTCAGTGGTTTACGCTCAAAAGATGCTCACCAGCCCCTATCAGGCAAGAAAAGTCTTTATTGAGTCAAAGGATTCTCCGCTACTTAATGGTCTTGTGAACACTCCTATGATTTTGATTAATAACCAGGAATATATTGGTGGAAAGTTTCAAGTAGCACCTAAAACAAAAAACAATGATGGAAAATTTAATGTCACGATTTTCTTACACCAAAACCGATTTGATTTCTTAAAATGCACACTACAAATGATGAGAGGTCACTACCCGACTGACGATAAAAATCTTATCTCATTTGAGACTGATCAACTGACAATGAATAGCGCTGATGGAGAGCCACTTCGCTTTTTTGGGGATGGGGAAATTTTCCAGGAATCTAATATGATTGATCTTTCAATCGTTCCAGATGCTCTTGATGTATTTACCTATAAAGGTGAGTCCCTTTTATGTTCAAGTCACTCACTTGATAAAATCGACATGATCCAATGAATATTCTCGTTATTGGTGGAACAGGATTTATCGGTCAACGCTTGGTGCGCTCTTTGAGTGAAAGGGGGGAGAGATTATTTCTTCTCGTTCGAAGTGAGAGTTTAGAGAAAGCCAAAAAAACCTTCCGAGATCTTCCTACGATTACATTTTTGAATGGTGATATTGAGAAAACAGATCTCTTAACTAACCTTTCTTCGGCAGGTGAAGTGCTGTGTGAGATTGAGTGCGTAGTTCATCTGGCTGCCGTTTACGAATTGGACGTCTCATTTCAAGATGCCTACATGAAGAATGTCATTGGGACTCAAAACGTTTTAAAGTTTTTGGGGCGCCTAGTGAATTTAAAATATTTTCATTTCTTTAGTACCTATGCGGCGAACCAAGTACTCAAAGGAAATATTTTAGAAAATGATCTGATTAAAGAAAATTCTCATTTTTTTGATAACTACGCAAAAAGTAAAAATCTATCCGAGCATTTGGTACGTAAAAAAGTCTCCAAAACCTATCAGACCATCATTCATCGTCCCGGCATCATTGTAGGAAACAGTAAAACCGGCCAAAGAGACAATGATAATGGTCCTTATTATTTTTTTGATTTCATCCAAAACTTAAAAAAGCTTCCCCTAGTCCGAGACAAATTAAAATATCTTCCCCTGCCCGTGCAAAAAGCCTCGACTATGCCAGTGGTTCCGGTGGATGTATTAGTCGACTGGTCCACTCATATAATTCTGAACCCTAAAGACAGGGATCTGAGTGTCTACCATCTCATCCCTAAGACGCCCATCTCGACCAAGGAGTTTTTGGAAGCCTCAATGAAGTGTTTAAGTCTTCCTCTTGAAATAATTTGTGTGCCAAAAACTAAGATCTTTGCCCCACTCTTCCGATTACTAAGTATACCCAAAGAATTGGTTTTTTATATGGAACAGGCGGCCACACTGGATAGAACAAATCTTAACACGGATTATCCGGAGCTTATTGAGCCGGAGTTTCAAACCTATCTTCCTATTCTGATTGAAGAATATTGCCGTACTAAGGCATGAAAGAAATTATCAAATTAAGTTTTGGTAGCTCTAGTGATAATTTCGATGATGAAATCGAAATGAATGGACATAAAATTCATATCCGAGGCATCGGAGTGGATTATGATTTTGATCTGGCGTTAAGTATTGTTAAAAAATACGCCAAAGAATGTGATGCCTTCGCTCTTTCGGGATTTATTCTCGATATCAAACAACAAAATAAGACTCACGTGCACCGTATGGTCAAGGCCATTCGTGAAGCCGCTGGAGATACACCGGTCTTAGATGGAAACATGCTAAGAAAAGCAGCTTTCCCTTGGGCGCTTAAGAAATTTATTGATCAAGAAAAGCATTTTCTCTCAAATAAAACCATCGCCTTTTACACTGGGCTAGTTCAATGGAATATTCTGCCTTTTTTTCAAGACTATGATTGCAAATTGGTTTTTGGTGATCTGTTTTTTTCCATGGGTGTTCCGGTTAGTATCAATGGACTCAAGGCACTGGATACGTTTCTTAGAATCAATGCGCCTGTTTTGAGCCGATTAAGACTTAAAAAGAAAATCAAAAGAGATTTTGGCGCTCTTGAATCAAAATCAATCACCATGAAAAGCTTTTTTGATGCCGATATTTTCTTCATGACTGAGTCTCAACTCAAATTTACTGAGCTCAATGATTTGACAGGAAAGACAGTCATCATTGACCGATTATCTGAAGAGCATGAAAAAAAATTGATCAACGCCAAAGCCCTGCGCATTCTAACTCTTTTTCCTTCTTACGCTAATCTGCCTCAACTCAGCACCTCAGTGATTGAGGCGATTCTTCATATCACTCACCCTCGCGGGATACTGACTGAAGAAGATGTTTTAGATTATTTGCAAACCTTTGAAATTCAGCCGCGTATTCAAACCAATTCATTTGCCGAATCTAATATTGATCATTTTGCTTTTATCATTCATCCTCTGTCTAAAAATCAAATCGCGCAGATCCCTGGGCTGAGTTTTCTGAGTAAGTCTCCCCTTTTGGATCTGGCGGAAAATCTCGCGGCGAAAGTTCCAGGTCATCACTACTGCACGATCACGGGAATAAAATCAGAGTTTGACGGTAAAGAAGTTGAGGGTCATTTATATATGATTCCTGCCACGCCTAAAATGCTACTCACGACTCCGGTAGAGAAAGTTTATGATTCTCTTTCTCAAATTTGTACCTTGGCACATAAACGAGGCGCTAAACTCATAGGTCTAGGTGCTTACACCAAAATTGTTGGTGATGCCGGAGTAACAGTTAATCAGCGCTCCCCGATTCCTGTTACGACTGGGAACACTCTTTCTGCTGCAGCCACTCTCTGGGCGGCAAGCTTTGGGATTGAGAAAATGGGCATGGTTCATAAAAAAGACGGACGCTTTGATGGTACCTGCATGATAATTGGTGCTACCGGTAGTATTGGAAAAATATGCGCGAAAGTACTCGCTAACCAGTGGAAAAAAATTGTGGTGGTCGCCCCAAGGCCTTATAAGGTTTTAGAACTCGTAGCCCTATTGAAAGCCTTTGCTCCAGAAGCCGAAATCATTGGAACCACAAATCCTAATAAATATTCAGGCGAAAGTGATTTAATCGTGACCTCGACTTCGGCCCAAGGGGAAAAAGTCATTGATATCGATTTGATTAAACCGGGCTGTGTGGTTTGTGATGTTAGTCGACCATTTGATATCTCACTGGAAGATGCCGCCAAAAGACGCGACATCTTAATTATTGCTAGTGGTGAAGTGGAGCTTCCGGGGAATGTCAAAATTGATAAAACCATTGGTCTTGAAGGTGAAACTGTTTACGCTTGCTTGGCGGAGACTGCCCTTTTGACGATGGAAGGACTCCTTGAGAGTTTTTCCATGTCGCGCGAACTGTCCTATGAAAAGATCATCCAAATTGATCGACTATCTCGCAAGCACGGAATCAGGCTCTCAAGCATCATGGGACACACCGGTGAGATCAAAGAAGCTGAAATCGATTTGTGTCGTAAATACGCTCTGGAAAACCTCAAGAAAATGGCGAAGTAATTCATCCCTGACTCTAATTCTCTTACATTATTCTTTTATTAAATTAGGCCCAGTATCCGAATAGATAAGCATGAAAATTCATCATCTTAACTGTGGCTCATTCTGTGCGCTCGGGCATCCTGTATTAAACAGACTTCTTCCTCAATTGGATCAGTTCAATCTCGTTTGTCACTGCCTATTGATTGAATCCCAAAGTGGGCTCATTTTGGTCGATACAGGCCTTGGTCTCAAAGACATTAGTAATCAGGAAAGATATAAATCGAATTTTGTTTTCAATCACCTGGCGCGCCCTAAGCTTGATGTAGAAGAAACGGCCTTTATGCAAATTATCAAAAAAGGCTTTAACCCTAAAGATGTGAAACATATTATTGCCACTCATTTTGACTCGGATCATATCGGGGGCATTGCAGATTTTCCAGATGCGGTGGTGCACGTTTTAAAAGAGGAATGGGAGGCGGCCAAAAAGCCCATCACACCAAAAGAAAAAGTTCGCTACTCCCCGATTCGCTGGGAGGCCAATCCTTATATTGAAACCTATAGAACTCAAGGTGATGATTGGAAGGGACTAGGAAAAGTTCAAACGATCAAGGGAATTTCTGAGCCCATCCATTTAGTTTCACTTCCTGGGCACACCCGAGGCCACGCTGGAGTTCTGATAGAAGGTCAGTCCCCAGTCTTTTTCACAGGGGATTCTTTTTTACTTGAATCCCAGCTTTTGGATAAACCCTATCCTTTACCAATCACTGCCTATAATCAACTGACCCATGATAATCCTAAACAGGCCGAAGAGACGTTGAAAAAAATTAGATTGATACATCAACAAGAGCCGGAGCTTGCGATTATTTCTTCGCACGATAGAAGTCTCTTTCTCAGAAGCCTTGCTCAAGAAGAGAAGGACTAATGAGCGAGAAGAATTTGCCACCAGGACCAAGATCATTTTGGGAATTAATTAGCATGATTTTTCAGCGTCAGAAAAATCCGATTAAGCTATATGAAAATATTTTTGCCAAATACGGCGATGTGGTCTTTTTTAAATTAGCGAGCTTTCGTTTTGTCATGCTTAACGATGCTGAAGCAATTGAGCAAGTTCTGCAAACTGACGCGCAAAACTACACTAAATCTAGCTCCTATGACCGATTTCGAATTATTTTTGGCAATGGGCTACTAGTCAGTGAAGGCGAAGTTTGGAAAAAGCAACGCCGTTTAATGGCAGGAAGTTTTTCCACCAAACAAATAGAAAAGCTTCATCCCATCATGGTGCGTGAAACAAGTGCCATCCTGAATAAGTGGAAGGTGGGAGAAAAACTTGATTTGGCCAAAGAAATGAATCTCATGACTCTTGAAATTATCAGTGTGGGGCTTCTGGGAAAAAGACAAGAAAACGATTCAGTCGTTCTCAGAGAAGCTCTTCAGGATATTCTCGAGTATTTGCAATCCTCAAGGCACCTTTGGCTTCAGCTTTTGATTGCTCCTTTTCCGGTTAAAGACAAATATCAAGCGGCCATCAAGCTTGAGGCCATGTTGCCCCTAAAAAGTACCAAGAAGTTTTTAGGCTCGATTCAAAAAGTGAATCAACTGGTGCTGGCCTTAATTGAGGAGCGCCGAAGTAAAAACCTGATGGAGAATTTTCTGGATATGCTGATTAAAACCAGCGGAAGCGATGAAGACTCCAAAATGAGTGATCAACAAATGCGCGATGAGGTTTTAAATATCTTACTCGCAGGCCATGAAAGTACCGCCAATGCTCTGACGTGGACTTGGCATGAGTTATTAAAAAACCCCGAGGTCTATCAGAAAATTAAACAGGAAGTTCACCAAGTCGTTAAAGGTGAGACTCCCATGTATGAGGAGCTTGAACAGCTCACCTATACACGGGCGGTGTTTGAAGAAACCATCAGACTCTATCCCCCTTTTTGGAGGGTTTCTCGAAAAAACAAAATCCCCACAAAAATTAAAAACTTTGATATTCCTGAAATCACCAATGTGATTGTTTCCCTCTATACCATTCAAAGATCTAAAAAATATTGGAAGGCTCCCGAAAAATTTCAACCTGAGCGCTTTTTAGAGGGCGGAGAAGAGCATGCAAAGTTCGCATACATTCCTTTTGGGGCGGGGCCTCGGATTTGTATCGGAATGAATTTTGCCATAGTCGAGGCCCTGACGATTCTGAGTACGATGATCAAAAAATATGACATTGAAAAAGCTTTTGAGAGTGATCCCACTTACCTTATGAGTCTGACCCTACAACCTAAAGAAGGCTGCATGGTAAGGGTCAAGAAGGCGAAGGCTTGAACGCAATAGAGCTCTTTCAAATTAAGGCCAAGCTTCATCCACATAAGATGGCAGTCACTGACATACGCTTTGGTTCATGGACCTTTCAAGAAATACTTAATCTCAGTATTAAGGTGCAAACAAAAATGCATCAGCAGGGCATCAACCAAGGTGACTCCGTTCTTTTGATGCTCGCTCCTTGCCCCGCTCTCTACGGCATTATTAGTGGTCTTCTTGGCATGGGCATAAGAATCGTCTTTATTGAGCCTTGGCTCAAGGTTGACCGGATTAATGAAGTCATCAAGGCAGCCAAACCGAAAGCCTTTATCTCGGGTGCAATCGGAAAAATCTGGGGAGCAAGATCTCAAGAGATCAGAAAAATTCCACTTTGGCTCTCGTCCAAAGATTTTGAACAAACGGACTTAATAGGCCAATTCAAAGTTGAAGTCCTGGCACCTGATCATCACGCCTTTGTGGTTTTTTCTAGCGGCACGACGGGAAATCCCAAAGGTGTTCTGCGCACCCATGAATACCTGAAAACAGTGGTAGATATCTTTATCTCAAGTGAGCCAGAAGATTATGAAACTCCTGATCTGTGTCTTTTTCCAAATCTTGCTCTCTTTCATCTGGCGACCGGGCGAGGCTCTGTCATCATTCCTCACCGCTGGAGTCGAAAAAATCTAAAAAAACTCTTTGATGTTGCGAGACCCTTTAATCCTCAGACTATTTCAACCGGTCCAGCATTTTTTAAAAAGCTAATGGATGAGAACTTAATGAGTGAGGTCAAAGGACTGAAACGGATTGTCTTTGGTGGTGCCCTTACGGATTGTTGGTTAATGGAAAAGGTTATTCAGGATATACCCAAGGCAAGAGTTCTTCACCTCTACGGAGGAAGTGAGGCCGAACCCGTGGCCTACATGGAAGCCACTGAGGCACTAAAAAGAAGTCGCGCTCAAGGATTTTTCCAAACTTTATGTTTAGGTAAACCCATTTCAGAAATTCACTATCAATTAAGAAAAAATATCCTCTGGGTCAGTGGGGCCAATGTTTCTGGGGAATATATTGGGCACACTTCTCAAAACCATGGCATCAAAGAGCGAGATCAAGACGGTAAGCTCTGGCACTGTATGGGAGACAGAATCGAGGAAAAAGAGGGGCTTTTTTGGTATGCCGGTCGATCGGGACAAAAGTCTGAAGATTTTGTTCTCGAGCAGAAAGTTTATTCATATCTAGAGACTTCAAAAGCCTTTATTCACCGAAATGCTCAAAATGAAGTCATTCTTTTTGGCGAGGATCTTGAGAGAAAAAGTGACTCCCTCAAAAACAAGTTTCCAGAAATTAAAAAGATTGTCTCAACAAAAATCATCAGAGACCGCAGGCACCGTTCACGAATAGACCGCATTCATAGTTTACCACGAAAATACAGGACTGAAAAAATGAGTAAATTAAAACAATGGCAAACCTATCTCCAGGAGCGCTCACCTCTGCCCGCTCTGATATTTATTTCCGCTTTAGGTGCCGCCTCGTCATTGTCATTCAAAAGTGAATTTCATGTGGGATTATTCTTTGGTGCGATTCTCATGAATACCTTGATCTTTATTCAATTAAGGCTTGGAGATGAGTTAAAGGATTTCGAAAAAGATAAAATAGTTAATCCCGGAAGACCCTTGCCCCGAGGCCTTCTTACAACTCATGATCTGGCCTCAGTCATGAATAAGATTCTGATTTTTGTGGTCGCAGCAGGAATCGGCCTCGGCATTATGAAGTCCGCTTCGGGGGGGATTTTGTTAAGTATGGCGAGTGTCTTTGCTTGGCTCATGTATAAAGAGTTTTTCATTGGAGAAAAACTGAATCAAGAACCTATTGTGTATGCTTTTACTCACCAAGTGATCGTGTTTTTTATCTATGGCTGGGTCGCTGTCACGACAGATCCCACTTTAATTCATGACCGTGCCTTTCAGGGTTGGCTACTTGCAAATTTCGGGGCTTCTTTTTGTTTTGAAATCTGCCGCAAGCTTAATCCTAAAGCGCACAAGATGGCCCAAACCTATGCCCAACATTATGGCCCGGCCCCCACGGTATTCATTTGCAGCGTTTTTATTTGTCTCATGGCCGCAGGCTCCTTCATGACAGG
>CANFNN010000106.1 GCA_947448095.1 Bacteriovoracaceae bacterium
AATGCCCCATGGAATCTGTCGTTGTTCACCATATTCAATTTGTCTTAAAACGACTGATTCATAAGTTTGATCCAATAGAGTAGCTTCATATCTTCTCATCACTAAAAGTGGCATCAGATATTCGAACATTGTGGCACTCCAAGATATGAGTGCCCTACTACCCACAACACTTGTCAGATTTCGTCCTAATCTAAACCAATGTTCATCTGGAACATCACCCTTTGCGATAGCAAAAAAACTCGTCAGCCTTGATTCAGAGGCCAAAAGGTCATAGAAGGAATCATCTCTTCTTCCCTCAGTTGCGTTGTAGCCAATCGAAAAGATTTTTCGTTCTTCATCATAAAGAAATGAAAAATTCATCGCTAAATAAAGCTCCTCACATGTGGACGCAATCCGATTAAGTCTTTCGGACAAATCACCATGACTCTTTTGTTCATCTTGTTGAAATGATTCGACCTGACCTATCAAGCAATCTGTCCAATCACTTATCTCTTCTTTCTCTTTGCATTGAAGTTTTTCAACTTTTATTTTAATTTGATCCAATTGCTTCAAACAATTAATCCACTTTTCGTCTTCTCTATTAAACTTGAAATTTTCGATCATTTGGAAAATTTCATTTGAATCTTTTGATGTTTCTAGTGCTTTAATTTTTTTTGCCAATATGTCAAGGCCATCGCTTAGACCAGTATAAGCATGGGGGTTGATGTATGGACCTTCGCTCATCTTGAGACAAGCTTGTTTGATGACAATTAAATGTCCGGCAAGGTTTCCACTATCTACAGATGATATATAACGAGGATGCAGTGGCAATAAGCTTTGAGTGTCATACCAATTATAAAAATGCCCATGCATTTTTTCAAGTTTTGCAACAGAACCAAGGGTCTTTTCAATCAGCTCAACTAAATATCTGAAACCAATATGGCCTAAATCATAAGCCGACAGAGTTGAGAGAAGTTGCAGCCCAATATTGGTTGGAGATGTTCTTTGTGCCACGATAGGGGTTGGGTCTTCTTGAAAATTATCTGGAGCAAGCCAATTGTTCTCGATGCCTGCAAATTTTTCAAAAAAATGCCATGTGAGCCTTGCATAACTTCTGTATTGTTTTATTTCATCTGAGGTAAGAGGTTTTATTTTAGGATCTGCTTTCTTCTTAGTCCATCTTGCAACAATCGGAGATATCGCCCAACAAATGAGAAAGGGGAATGCAACGAACAGTGAGAGAGGCTTAACAAAAAATAAAATAATTGTTGTGATTATTGAAAAGACAGGACCGTTGGAGAGAATTTCTTTCCAACCAAATTCAGCTTGAGGCTGTACCTGAGATTGTGAAAAAGTGACCCATTCTAAAAGGTTCTTTTTTGAAATGATCATCCTAAAAAGGGATCTGAAAATTGCATCTATTTGATCTACTGCCAATGAAGGCATAAAAATGAGCATGAGAAAAACTTGTTTTATACGACTTTCAATTTCCCACAGGCATGTTTTTAAATGTTCGGCCCATGTATTTTCATGTCTTCTTATAAGCTCATTAAATGAGGGAGCATAGACGGGAAAACTCATGACAATCATTATCGCGAGAGTCCAATGTACGGGATGACCTGGCAAGACCGTCCAACTGAGAAGAAACCAAAGGAGTATGACAGGAGTCAGTGTACTTCTTCGTAAATTATCAAAGATCTTCCACCTTGCTATTAAGGGAAGATTATTTCTGACCCACTTGTTTTGAGCATTCGGAACAAACGGCAAAATCCATAGTGAAATCTGCCAATCCCCTCTGGTCCATCTGTGCATGCGTTTAGCAAAGACTTCAAAACTTGAAGGGAAGTCATCAATTAGCTCTAGATCCGTTGTAAGTCCCACCCTGGCATAACTCCCTTCGAGTAGGTCATGACTTAGGACACAATTTTCAGGTACTCTATCTCCTACAACTTTTTCAAAAGCGTCAACAACGTAAAGGCCTTTACCTGTAAAGCTTCCCTCATTAAATAAGTCCTGATAAACATCTGAAACCGCTGTTGTGTAAGGATCTATTCCCGTATTTCCAGAAAATACTCTTGAAAATCTTGTTTTAGCGGCTGAAACAATGGATACACTAATACGTGGTTGTAAAATTCCGTATCCCGCAATAATCCGATTCTTCGTCGGACAAAATACCGGCTGATTGAGAGGATGAGTAATCGTTCCAATTAATCGTCGCCCACTTTGCAGAGGCAGTTGTGTATCAGCATCGAGAGTGATGATATATTTAATTTCTTTCAAGAAATCATAATCAATATCTTGGTTCAGATAACTTGTTATTCGGCTTCCTCTGATTAACCGGTTAAATTCAATGATTTTTCCGCGTTTTCTTTCCCAACAAATCCATTTTCCTTCTGCGGGATTATACAGTCTCGCCCGGTAAAAAAAATAAAACCTTGGTATACTAGTTTTATTATATTTTTTATTTAACTCTTCAATACCATCTTGAGTCAGTGCCAAATAGTTTTTATCATTGTCTGTCGTTGAGCTTTTGGCATCGCCGAGGTCTCCAAGGATGGCGAAGTATAGATGGGGGTCCTGATTGGCAAGGAATTGAACTTCGATATTATCAATCAAGTCCTGGATAGTTGCGTTGCTTGTAAGAAGACAGGGGACAACCACCATTGTGCGGTCACTTGCCTGAATTCCTTTTTCTGTTTCCATTCTTGGCAAACGTTTCGGAGTTCTAATCTGCGTCAAGACAAAATTTAGGACACTAATAGAGAGATCACTCACGGGAAACATAATCAGACAAATGATCGCCAAGACTTCATTTGTCTTTTGGCCTGGATATTCAAAGGATTCAAGAATAAGAGAAATAAATAAAATATTTAGTAAGACCAGAGATCCAAAGTAGATAAATGTGGGGTCATCGTCGATAAAGCGAATGATCTTTTCTTTTACTGGTGAGCGGTAAGCAAGAGATTTTTCAAGTGAGAATACTCCTTTATCCAAAAGATAATATCCCACATGCTTTTGCCGATAATTGGAGTCATCAGTAGATTGGAATTTTATCGCCCATTCGATCGCCTTGCTGGCAACTTGGATTTCCGTATGATTTGATCGCTTAGAAATCCTTTCAATTACCTTTCGGTAAGAGTCTCGAGTCGCGCGGTCCATTTTCTGGTAGGCAATTAGAGGATCTTTAGCAAGGATAGGATCAACGAGACTTACGTATTCAAAGAAATCATGCCAATCAATTTTTGAAAGTAGCCGCATACTTGAGATGATGTTTCCTATGGTAACTTGATCGGCGGCTTGTCTATAGTGTTCCAATTGTACTATTTCGCTGGTGCTGCATTTAAAGCTCTGAAGTGTATTTTCTAACCAGTCATATGCTTTTGAGATACTTGGGTCCTGGTCTCTCAGCCTCTGAATGAGTTGAACAATAAAAGGACGATTTAATTTTTTTAGTTCATTTATCTTCTGCGATAAATGTTTAATTAAATCTTCGGGATTCTTATTTTCTTTTGCTGATAATTCTAATAGCTCATCGGCCAATTGGTCGGCTTCTTCTCTTTTTTTTCTAGCGAAAATTATTCTTTCAACCAGTGGATACAATTGTTTAATGAGTGATATTCGGAATGTAATTGAGATTGCCCAAAGCTCCCCAATGGAAAGAGGAGTTATTTTTTGATAAGCACAAACAAATTTTTTAATGTTATCTGATTCGAGTCTCGAATCCGTCTTCGTTACAAATGTAGAAGCAATAGCGTAAACTCTTGGGTAATGGGCGAATTCGCCTTCGCTAACTTTAGGGAGTTCGGCGTAATAGTTTTTTGGTAAATCTCTTTTTACACTTCTTAATTGATCTTCAATGATGTGAAAATTATCCAAAAACCACTCTGTCGCTGGAGTCAGCTTTTGACCTTTTACCTCTTTAGTTAATTCCAAATAGGCATTCAGTAAATCTTCCGATGCCTGCTTAACCTCTGGTAAGAGTCCATTCCCATTTTTAAAATCTTTTTTGATTTTTATTTCATTCGCAAGTTGTAAGGCGAATTGTTCTAAACGATCTATCCCTAAAACCTCAGTATCAAATTGATCGTCATCTACTAAGTCAGATGAGTATTGAGCAAATTTCATGGGACCTGCAATGAATAAGGATGGTTTTGCCCAATATTGTTAAGACTTGAATGGGCCTAGCGTATTAAACAGTTTTCTATTCAAGAGTCTCGGCTCACTACATTGGCTAATAGTTGCTTACTCGTTATATCTTTGGTCTTTTTCTTGATTCTTTGATGCTCTAGAGAAGTAACCTAAAGGTTGAAATTAAATTTGACTCGGGAATGATTTTGAAATGATTTATGAATTATTTTAGAATTAATTTAATTTTACGGAAAAAAAAAGGCCTGCTCGAAAGCAGGCCTCTTTTTGATTTTGATTTAAGTCAAAATTACTCAGCAGCTGGAGCGTCAGTTGCAGCAGGTGCAGCTTCAGCAGGAGCAGCTTCAACTGGAGCAGCTTCAACTGGAGCAGCTTCAGGAGCAGCTTGTTCAGTTGTTGTAGCTTCAGGAGCAGCAACTTCTTCTTTTTTGTTACAAGCAACAGCAAGAACGATTAAAGCAGCAGCGAGAACGAAATACTTAGACATAGAAATCTCCCTTTTTGTGATTCATCCAATTGCATATAATAGATGATTCGTAATTCTTGATTGATTATCTTAAATTTAATCGAACTTATTTATCTGCGCAAGATGTTATCTGAATTATTTTAACTGTTTGATGGAGTCGACATTTAATCCTGTAAAATAGACACGGTTAGTCAGAATTTGAGGGTCCTCTTTCGGCAGAGTGTAAAGGCCAGTCTTTGAGGATAGTAAGCCGCTTCATTAATGAAAATGGGATACAAAGGCTCCTCAGTTTTCATCCCAATTTCTTCGTTTTGGAAGCTTTTGAAGGGGCTATAATGTCCATTGATTGGCTCGAAGTTTTTTTCCTGAAATTCTGCGTGTATATAGGCACTTAAATCACCATTTTCATTGGTAGGATAAGCTATATCCTGAGTTTCTTCATAAAGTTCAAGACTGCCTATTTCTGGGGAATTTGGGTCACTCATTTCCTCAAGAATAGACTCAATTAAGCTCAAAGTGGATTCTAATGGGATGGCATCTACGACGCCATTTGCTACCGGACCGACCTCTAAAATAATGCCAAACTCAGACTGACTGGCGAGGTATTTCTTGCCGGGATCCGGGGCGCCTATGACACGACAATCCTTAAATTGCTTGGACAGTTTTGCGCACAACGAGAGATTCATAGGATGGTAGTTTGGCAGAATGAGGGTATTGCCCATACTTGAGGTTGTTGTATGTAGGTCAAGTACGAGACAAGCTTCCCGCTCAATGATGTCTTTGATCTCCTGGGCCCTGCCGTTCTCGTAGGTCGCTCGGCTTTCCCCTAGAAACTGAAAGGCCCGATTAAGATCTTCATCTTTAAATCGCTTATTTATTTCATGGGCAACGGGGTTGGCGATTATGAATTCCAGATTGAGCTTTGGGAATTTCTCCTTAAGCTGATTCTGGTAGTGAGTCACAATTTTAATTCCAGTCCATTCGTTACCGTGAGTTCCTCCCACGATAACAATTCTTTTGGGACGATTCATTTTTTTGCCTCAATCCTGCGGACAAATTCATGAATGATATTGTGATAAAGATCCATTCCAGCGATAGCATCTTCTACGTTTGAATCAATATTAGGGTTGTCATTGATCTCAATAATATAAGCTTTTTTATCTTTTTCTTTTAAATCTACACCGTAAAGACTGTTACCGATTTGATGGGCCATCTTTAACGCCGTAGAAATAACATGCTTAGGAACTTTAGAAATAGGAAAAGTCTCAGAGTCACCAGACTGAATCCCTTTATTGACTTTGTTGTCGTGGTTATAAATCTGCCAGTGACCTTTAGTCATATAGTATTTACAAGCATAGATCGGCCGATCATTCAGAATACCAATACGCCAATCGAAGTCGGTGTAAAAGTATTCTTGTGCTAAAAGCAAAGCTGTTTTTTTGAAAAGATCCTCAGTGATCTTTTTCATTTCCTCAAGACTTTTGACCTTATAAATTCCTTTGGAAAATGATCCATCAGGTATTTTAATGATCATAGGAAAACCGATCTCTTCGACTGCTTCTTTAAGTTGCTCCGGACTGTTACTGATGACCAGAGTCTTGGGTGTATTGATATTGTTAGATTGAAGTAGGTTATGCATGTAAATTTTGTTGGTGCATCTTAAAATCGACATGGGATCATCTATGACTACCAGACCCTCAGATTCAGCTTTCTTAGCGAATCGGTAAGTATGATGGTTGATTGCTGTTGTTTCTCGAATGAATAGAGCATCAAATTCAGCGATTCGTGAGTAATCTTTCTTTTCAATCAACTCAACCAGGACATCACTTTCTTTTCCGGCCTTGATGAAATTGGCCAAAGCCTTTTTATCCGAGGGAGGCATCGCTTCAGTGGGGTTATGCAAAATCGCCAAATCATAACGAAATTTTTTCTTGGTCTTAGGTTTTCGCCAAATCTTGCCTGAGTAGTCATCAAGGGATCCCGCAAATTTATCCTCATCCGCTGGAGTTAGCGCATTTAAGCTTCCCGTTCGAATACTTTTAATCTCCCACTTATTATCCCAGTGAAAGTCAACTTCAAGAATCGGCGCCGGAAACAAATCAAAAATCTGACGGGCCACATCCTGCAAGGACTCTTTTTCTGTTTTTCCAAAATAGATCGTTATAGTGAGTGGCTGAGTGGTGCTTTGATTTTTGAAGGCTTTTTGCAGATCAATATCAAGGTCTTCAGTTTGAAGTGAGTAAAAAAAGGATTTACTCAAGTCATTAATCGCCTTAATTGAAGGGATGACTGAGTGCCCTCGGGCCTCCGCCAAAAGCGAGCAGTAGTATCCATTACTCTGATACTTATAATTTCGACAAAGATTGATGATTTTGATTCTTCCATCTGCATGTTTGGAAGAATGAAGACTTTCATCCCAGTTCACAAGATAGTCTTGTGGGGTCATGAGTTGTTCAACGGGGTAGTAGGAGTTCCAGTCTTTTAGTTTCTCGACGATGACAATAATTTTGGCCACATGCCTTCCATGTTGTGTTTACTTTAAGTACAATATCAGAATGGAACGCATCTTCAAGGGGGTCATCGACCCTAAGAAAGTAAAAATTAGAAAAGTAAAATTAACTGATCTGACTCAGTTGATTGAAGTCGAAAACGCCTGTTTTAGCTATGATCAGATGAATAGGCGAAACTTCCAGTGGATGATCAAGCATGCACACTCCATCATGCTTGCTCTTGAGTACCAGACAAGAATAGTTGGGTACGGACTTGTTTTAATCAATCGAGGAACGAGTCTTGCGAGACTTTATTCCATTTGTACTCTTAAAGAATTCCAAGGTTTTGGTCTTGCCACAAAACTCATGGCCGAGCTCGAGGACCGTGCTGTAGATGATGAGGATTGCGCTCATTTGCGACTAGAAGTTAAGGCGTCCAATAAGGGAGCGATTAAGCTTTATAAGAAATTGGGTTATGTTCAGTTCACGCAAAAAGAAGATTACTACGATGATGGGTCTACAGCTCTTTGTTTTGAAAAACGAATTCGTACTCTCAAAAAAACACCCACTTTAAACATTCCTTATCACCAACAGGGAACAGATTTTACCTGCGGATCTTCCTGTTTAATGATGGCCATGAAGACTTTTAATCCTAATTGCGACATGTCACTGTCCAATGAATTACAAATCTGGCGTGAAGCCACGACTATCTTCATGACTTCTGGCCATGGAGGCTGTGGTCCTCACGGATTAGCACTCTCTGCTTGGAGACGCGGCTATAGGGCCGAGATGTATCTCTCTCAAACTTCAGCGATGTTTTTGAACTCTGTACGCAGTCTTGAGAAGAAAAAAATTATTGAGCTCGTGCATAAAGATTTTGTCAAAAAAATTGAAGAAACCAGTATAAAAATTCATAAGAAGCGACTGACATTAGATGATTTGGAAGAGATTTTAAAAAAAGGCGGAGTGCCGATTGTTTTAATTACCACTTACCACTTTGATCACAACCACGTTCCTCATTGGGTAGTAGTAACGGCTTATGATGATGGTTTTGTTTTTATTCATGATCCTGATCAAGATGTGGAACATGAAGGTGTGATTAGCCGGGTTCACATTCCTATACCTGAAGATCAATTCATAAAAATCTCACGCTGGGGTCAAGCGAAGACAGCGGCAACGGTAGTTGTTTATACTGAGTGATTCACTCTAAGGACAAAAAGGGTCTGGTGATCCGTCAGGATTACAATTTCCTGAGCAATTGGTAGGATCACAGCTGTACCAGTGAGTTCCAACTGGGCACATTATGGGAGCACATTTATTATGGACTTTATAATCATCGGCCATATATGAATGAGTCCCATCAAGTTCAAAGTTATAGACTTTTTCTTCAGTGACTTTTGAATCAATGCTTAAAATCATCTCTAGACCAGTTTTTTTCACGAGAATATCGCCCTCTTTTAATTGAGAGACTTTGAGTCCAGGAGACTCTTTCTTAGTGGCTTCTGGTGCAAGAGATTTCCAACCATCAAGAGTCATAAAAGGGTGGTTCGGGGTAA
>CANFNN010000107.1 GCA_947448095.1 Bacteriovoracaceae bacterium
TAAGGCAACAAAGGCCTTATTCATTTGTAATACGGGACCCGCCGAAGCCGAATTCATGAGAGTCATGAAAAAAATGAATGGAAGTATTTTAAACATATTTTGCCCTTATTTTCTGAGTCTAGTTTCCATAAGATTCTTAGTTGCCTTGAGTGCATCAATCCAGGTAAAGATCCCTACCAGATGATCATTGTCTTCAATTAACACACATCCATATTTATTTTCAGCCATCTCATCCATGACCACATCTAGTGTCGTTTCCGGATGAACGATATAAGGATTGGCGGTGAAGCAGTCGTAGACTTTTAGTCTCTCTAGGTTCACTCCCTTCAAAGCACTAATGAGTTGTACATCGGTACTTGATAGGATGCCTTCAATCTTTCCTTGGTATAAAACTGGCAAATGCCGAATGTGGTTTTTTTGCATCAACTCGGCTGCCTCAAGTAGAGGAGAGTCTTTTTCAATCGAAAAAGGCACCGTAGACATATATTTCATGATGGGAGGAATTGGCTTAGTCATGGTTCTTTCCTTTGGAATGATTGCTTTTAATTTGATCGTAAATGAAGACACCTGTTGCAAGGGCACCAGCGAACAGAAATAGTCCCGTGTTGAGTTGCTGCTCGACTTGCGGCTGGTTGGCACTTGCTGTGAGGGACTGCAGTAAGAGAACACTGGTTGTCAGTGTGAGCGCAGAAGCCACTTCGGTTGTTACCGGAATGTTAAACGGGGCGTAGTTTTTATCAGGAGATCTGAAAATATTGTTCGCCAGTTCATTATCATCAGGTGGTTTAATTTTACCCAAGAGATTTAGAGAAATAGGATTAATAGATTCAATAATGAAGATCGGCTCAAGTTTTGCCTGACCTTCAATGGTTGTCGCTTGGTAGGTAATATGACCTTTGACCAGGGCTTCAGCATCAGGCCCCATCTGAGAAATCACTTTTTCCAATTCCTTGTTTTTTAGCAAGCTTGGAATGACGTCACCTTCACTTAGGCGAATGAGATTGATGGCGTGACCAGTAACATGAATTTTTGCCAAGACTTGAATATTTGGGGAAGATTCCGTCTGAGCTAGCGCAGCGCTAATAATCGTAAAAAGGGTAAAGGCCATAATGTAGAGATTCTTTTTCATTCCAATATACTAAATCGAACTTGATGCCCTTGAGTTAAAAAACATCAGTACAAATACTGATAAATATCATGAATATATTCCTGATAAAAAACCTTTAGATAATCTTGAGTCAGCAGGCCTTTGATTGATGCACCTCTACATGTATCATCGGCTGAGATCGAAGGAAGCGCCCCTTAGTCGATTCAAGGAAAGTATGAAACTCTACACGATGAAAAGATTATTGGTTTGTACTGATCTCTCCGAGGCATCTGACCATCTCTTAAAAGCTGCCGAAGAACTGGTTTCCATCAATGGTGGGGCGATAGATCTGCTCTATGTGTCGGAGCTTGGTCTCCATTTGAGTCCTCAGGCCGATGAAAAGAAGGATGCAACTTTTCGAGACGTGATTCTCAGCGAATATAAGCAGACCATCGATTCTAAATTTTCTCAGCAACTTAACCGATGCAGTAGTCGAGCGAAGATGATTTTCCGTGAAGGAAAAGTTTATGAAGAAGTCATCGGGGTCGCCCAAGAAGGCCAGCATGATCTGATCATTATGGGGCATGCAGAGAAATCTCTGGTCATGCACGTGTTGGGAAGTAATGCCTTGAAGGTCGTTTCCGCTGCACCCATTCCTCTTTTAGTGGTCAAAAATAGGCTTCATCTTGGAAAGATTGCCGGACTGGTTGATGAATCTCGGGAAATGGAGAGGATTATCATTGGAGCTTTTGATTTTTACCGAATTTTTAAATTTTCAGAAATTGAATTCGTTTCACTTTGGATGGACTTTCCTTACCCTTTTAAAAATCATCTGGAAAAAAGTGAAGCAGAGACGAAATTAAAAGATGAGGTCGATTATTATGCTGATCCCAAGGATCATGTGGTGGTTAAGCTTGAATCAACCAAGGAATTAAAACTCGCCAAACACCTCTTGGAAATATTGATTCGGGATAAAATTGACTTAGTTGTTTTAAAAAGATTCTCTGAGGGCAACCTCAAACGTGTCTATTTGGGCTCGACAACAAAAAGATTATTGGAATCATTTGAAGGAAACTTCTTAATCCTACCCCCTTAAATTGCTGGTGCTCTAATGGATAAATCTTGGTCAAACCCTAGCTCGGCTGTCGTCAGTCATTTCGCGGTGAATCCTGAATTAGGGCTTTCAGGTAGTGATTCCTTGAAACGGCTCAAAAAGTTTGGTCCTAATGTCATTATTTTTAAAAAGAAAAAATCACGCTGGTTCATATTTTTTAAGCAGCTCAAAAACCCCATGGTTTATGTTCTGCTCGTGGCCTTTCTCGTCTCCCTTCTTCTCAAAGAATTTTTTGATGCTTGGGCCATCCTCAGTATAGTCATTATTAATTCACTCATTGGTTTTTTTCAAGAAACTAAAGCCGAATCCTCAATTGAAGCTTTGTCCTTATTGACTTCCCCGAAGGCGAGAGTTTTGCGTGACGGAAAGGTTTTAAACGTAAATTCAGAATCTATTTCTCCTGGAGATATTCTTCTCTTAGAGGCCGGCGATTATGTCGTTGCTGATTCAAGAATTCTTGTTTCTCATCAGCTGACAAGTGATGAATCGACCTTAACAGGAGAGTCTCTTTCTGTTGAAAAACACGCGGACCCTGTTCATGCTGAAAGCTCCTTAGGTGATAGGAAAAATATGCTTTTTGCAAGTACGGTCATTTCAAGTGGTACTGCTAAGGCGGTAGTCGTTAAAACTGGTAAAAATTCTGAGATTGGGAAAATTGCTAAAATGATTGATATCCCAGAGTCTCAAGATACCCCTTTGCAAATCAGGCTAGAGGCGGTCAGCTCCAAATTACTAATGGTGGGTATCTTTGTCATTGGACTCGTTTTTATTATTGGAATCATCCAAGGAAGAGACCTTTTTCAGGTGCTTCTTTTCGCACTTTCTTTGGCGGTAGCTGCCATTCCTGAGGGGCTACCCACGGTCGTGACGATTGCTCTTGTCATGGCCGTTCACAGAATGTCCAAAAAAAAGGCGCTCATGAGGCGCCTTGATTCAGTTGAAACGCTCGGAGCCACAGACGTCATCTGCACCGATAAAACGGGGACACTGACGACTGGAAAAATGAAAGTAAGAGAAAGCTTTTCTATGAGTGATGACTACGCTGATAAGCTTATTCATTGCATGGTTTTATGTAATAATGCCTCTCTTGACGCTAAAGGTGCTGGGGATACGACTGAGCTCGCCTTACTTCTGCACGCTCAAAATGACGGCGTGGATATTAATAAGCTTCAGCAGATGAACAAGCGACTTTATGAATGGAGTTTTGATAGTAAGAGAAAAAGAATGAGTGTGGCCTCCCAGTCTGGAGAAAATATATTCATTTTTGTCAAAGGGGCACCAGAGTCAGTTTTTGAAACAAGCCGTTTAACTTCTGATCAGATCATTGATCTCAACCAGCGTGTCTCTCATTATTCTCAAAAAGGTATGCGGCTTCTGGCCTTTGCCTATAAAAAGACTGAGATCTCTCATTTTGAGAAAATGGACTCTCAACAAATTGAAAAGGACTTGGAATTTTTAGGTCTAGTGGCAATGGCCGATCCTCCCAGAGAAGAGACCTCCCAAGCGATTCGAAAGTGTCAGGCCTCAGGCATAAGAATCATCATGATCACGGGGGATCACCCTGAGACGGCCTCTGCTATCGCTTTTGAGCTAGGAATTATCAAGAGTGCTCAGGCCAGTGTCGTGACAGGACTTGAACTCGATAAAATGAGTCAAGAAAAACTTTTGAAGGTCTGTGAAGAAGTCTCTGTTTACGCCAGAGTTTCTCCTGAGAATAAATTAAAACTTGTATATGCCCTCAAAACAAATGGTCATATCGTGGCCATGACAGGCGACGGAGTCAACGATGCTCCCGCACTTAGGGCGGCTTCCATTGGTGTGGCGATGGGAATCAATGGTACGGACGTGGCTCGGCAAGCAGCTTCCATGGTTTTAACGGATGATAATTTTTCGACAATCGTTGATGCTGTCGAGGAGGGAAGAGGGGTTAATGGAAATATTAAAAGAACTCTTCAATATTTATTATCGACGAATCTGGCCGAACTACTCTTTATTTTAGGTGCGACTATTGTGGGATGGCCTATACCCCTGCATCCGATAAATATTTTATGGGTCAATTTAGTTACTGATGGACTGCCTTCACTAGCACTCGCAGCTGAAAAGGTTCCTCCTGATTATCTTCTCAATAGCCATAAACCATCACCTGACTCATTTTTTGATAAATCTTTTTATTGGGAATTGATTTTAGTGTCAGTCATGATTTCAGGATTATCTCTTGGGGTTTATTATTATAGTCTTAATCATTTCAATCCACTCGTGGCCCGCAGTATAAGTTTTTCATTTCTTGTTTATGTCGTCTTATTAAGATCTTGTTCATGCCGGAGTTTTCATAAAACTTTTTTTGAAATGAAACCAAATATTTATCTGACCCTCGCATTAAGTGCTCCTTTAGCTTTTCAGATTAGTTTTCAACAGTTTGATATTCTGCTTGAGATCTTTCAGGTTACCTATTTACCCTTAAGAACTCATTTAATCCTTGTGGTTTTGGCATTAATTCCTGTAACACTAGTAGAAATACATAAAATTTGGAGCCGAAAATAAAAACATATTTTTTTGATACACATTCTTTTGAGAAAAAACATTTTTGCGAAGCTAATCACGACGCTATTCATGAATTTACTTTTTTCGAAGGGAAACTTACTGAGAAATCGGCGATTTTGGCCAAAGACTACCCTTGTGTTTGTGCGTTTGTGAACGATCACTTGGATGAAAATGTTTTAAAAATTCTAGCCGAGAATGGCACAAAACTAATCGCCCTAAGATCTGCTGGCTATAACCATGTGAACCTTGCAGCCGCTAGAAATCTTGGACTTAAAGTGGTTCGAGTGCCAGAGTACTCGCCGTTTTCTGTCGCTGAGCACGCAGTGGCTTTGATTTTGACTTTGAATCGTAAAATTCATAAGGCCTATAATCGAGTCAGAGAAGGGAATTTTTCACTTGAGGGATTAGTTGGTTTTGATCTTCATGGAAAAACGGTTGGAGTTATTGGTACCGGAAAAATTGGAAAAGCCTTCATCAGGATTATGAAAGGTTTTGGATGTCACATTGTGGCCTTTGATAAGTTTCCTGACCAACAGTTCGCTAAAGAAATGGGCTTTCATTATTCAGACTTGGAGCAGGTCCTCATCTCTTCTGAAATCATCAGTCTGCATATTCCGCTCAGCCCGGATACGCGGCACATGATTGATCAAAAATCTCTTGAACTCATGAAGCGGGGAGTAATGTTGATTAACACTAGCCGTGGTGCACTTATTGATACCATGTCTCTAATTAGTGCCCTTAAGCTAGGTCATGTGGGTTCTGCCGGACTTGATGTTTATGAAGAAGAAGAGAATTATTTTTTTAATGATCTGTCCAGCCAGGTGCTTGAAGACGATGTGTTGGTTCGGTTAATGACGTTTCCTAACGTTGTTTTAACTAGCCATCAAGGCTTTTTGACTGCTGAGGCGCTGAGTAAAATTGCACAGACAACACTCTTTAACATGTCTCAGTTCGAGCATCATGAGCCTCTAACCAACGAAGTTGTCTTGGTTTAAGACATGACTTTCGTCATATTAATTTGAATGTTATTCGCGCACACTCAACATTAATAACGCAAAGGAGTGTTTATGGCATTTGCAAAAAAAATAGTTGTTGTAGCTGTAGGACTTTCAGATGAAATGTTTGAGATGCTTAAGCCTCTTAAAGATATGGACTTCTTAGCTCACAGTGAAATTCATTTTATTCACGTCTTTAATACAACCAATTTTACAAGTGTATTTAGTGACTTTCCCGTTATTTATCCCATTGAAGTGGATCATAAAACGATTGAGCAATCTGTCCTCGCTCTTATGGATAAAATGACTAAAGACGTTCTTCCTAGGGGCTTTGAAGGGAAAATCGTTAGGAAATGCTTTTTTGACGACATTCCCAAAAGCAAATTTTGCGAATACGTAAATGAAAAGAGTGCTGACCTCGTGATTGTTCCAACCAGGAAAAAAAGAGGCATTTTCGAGAGTTCATTTGCCAAGTATGTAAATAATCACACTCAAGCCAACATGCTGCTTCTTAAATAATTCGAGAACCTGATATTAATCAAGTTTTGGCTTAGATTCTATCAGGTTCATCTTATGATGATGATTCTATTGTTCTCTCAAGAAAAAACTTGGAGGATAAAATGAAAAAACAAATAATCTTAGCTTCTCTTTTAATGGTCTCCATGAACCACGCGATGGCCGATCTTGCCGAAGCACCGGTCAAGCATTTATACGTCCCAAATGGCTTTGATAGTAACGATTCTGTTGAAGTTGTTGTAACAGGGACATTTCCAAACCCTTGTTACTCTAGAAATACTGTCTCCGTTGACCTTAAAGGTGATCAAATAGCGATTGAAATCACGGCGATTCGTCGTGATACCAAAGCCGCTTGCCCAGAGATGCAAGTTCCTTTCAAAGAAGTTGTTTCTCTTGGAAACCTTCAAGGCGGAACTTATGATGTGGTGGTTAACAATAAGCTGAATGACAGTTTAATTGTCTCTGAAGCCTCGTCTAACTCAATTGATGACCATCTTTACGCTGGGATTGATCAATTAGAGAAAAAAGGACTGAATGAATACCTTTTAAAAGGATGGCGTTACAGTAACTGTGTTGATCTTGATCGGGTTGAAGTAGTGACTAACGGCAAAGATACCTTATCAGTTCTTCCAGTAATGAAGCAGCTTTCAACTTTTTGCCCAATGAAAATGATGCCTGTGACTTATGCGGTTACGCTTGATTTTAAAACTCTAAAAACCAAAGAGCCTCTCGTTCATGTACGTACGATGGATGGGAAATCGTTTAATACGATTTTGACTTTAGAAGGACAGAAATGATTGTTCCAATACTCGTTTCTCTCTTGATTTCTTTAGGGAGTGAGGCAGCTTGTCTGTCTGACTCTCTCAAATTAGATAAAGTTGATCTCACGTCGACTGAAATGAAGTCGATGGAAGACACCATCGGAAGATTTGAATCAACCATGTTGCCTAAAATTCCTTCCGATCATGAAATTGTTATTCGCCTAGAAGCACTTAGCCCTCGCGTGAACGCTGAAATCGTCAAAGAGAATGGCAGTGTCTCGATAGTTGTTTGGGGGGGCATGCTTTCCCATCCGAAAATGAGTCCTACGACATTGAATCTTTTACTTTGCCATGAACTAGGTCATTACCTTGGCGGGCCTCCTCTCAAGTCCCGAACCGGTTGGTCCTCGACCGAAGGTCAGTCGGATTATTATTCAACTTCAAGTTGTTTAAAAGATCTAGGTATTGATGAGGCTCAGTTTATTAATTCGGCGATTGCCCTAACGGCGATTTATGCTGAGGCAACTCAACAATTACCTCCTCACTTAGAGGAATGTGATCAGACGGTTGCCACTAGAATGAACTATGGTTATCCGGCTATCCAGTGCCGTCTCGACACATTGATCGCGGGTTGGAATGAGCGTCCGCGCCCTAAATGTTGGTTTATTGAATAATATTTGATTCAGGGTCTTGTCTTTAAGCCAAGGCCCTCATTATCATCTTAGGATGAAGTTTCTTGTACGTTTTCACCGATTAATCACTCTCATATCTGGCATTTTGACTTTTTTCTTCTTAATGGTATTGCCTATATCTATTTCTCCCTCATGGCATTTAGGGGCCCTCATTGGTTTGGGCCTTTGGACACTATTTGGTGGGATCATCTACTTCGGTGTGAATCAGTCCAAGAAGCCCCGAATAATGCCGGTCACACTTTCTCACCCTTCTGATCAGAATTCTCACAACATCCTTTTGAAAGAGAGTTTGAATCGTTTTCAGTTCAAGTGGATGGGCATTTTTAGTGCCATGATGATTTTCTTGGCGTTCATCAACTTTCAATTCTGGCTGGCATCATTTGATTGGCAACAGAACTTAGATTTAATTTTCAGTATGAATGCCCTCATCCTTATGGCTTTTGGTTTCGTCGCTTTTACCTATTCTAAGTCCAACCGCGAGGCCTTGAAGCTTATTCAAGGCTCAAAGGTTCGTATGCTTGAGCTAACTTCCAAAGAAATCATTATCCCCATTGAGCTTTTGACCTCGGCCATGTGGAACAAAATGGTTGATCAAAATGAAACAAGTCTTAGTATCCCCTGGATTGACATCGTCTCTTGGGAAAGTCATCCCTCCCAGTACAGTTTAGAAGTTAAAAAAATGGGTCGTCTTGGAATCATTAGATCGCCAGAAGTGATTCGGCAGGAAGCGGCATTTTTAGATTATGTCAGCTCTCATTTGTCGTGCCCCGTTCACTAGATCTTGTTTTGGCGGGCACTCGCTAGAATCGTTTCAGCAAAAAGGGCAGTGAACATCCCGAAAAACGCAAGCCCTGTGAGCATCAGAACAATACTGAGAATCTTGCCCTGAATGGTCACAGGTGTGATGTCTCCGTAA
>CANFNN010000108.1 GCA_947448095.1 Bacteriovoracaceae bacterium
AAAACCTCACGTTGTCATCACTGACATCGTCATGCCTGAAGTCAGTGGCATCGAACTCACTGAAAATATCAACCAAAATTTCGAAGATATTTATGTCATCGTCATTTCCTCTTTGTCCCAAGAGCATGTGGTTCTTGAAGCGATAAGTGCGGGAGCGGCAGATTTCATCTCTAAGCCGCTTAATCAGCAACAGTTGATTGATTCACTTGAAAAAATCATCTCACAAATGAATAAAGAATAACGATATTGTGGAGGAAACATGGATGTTTCTCAGGCACTAGATCTCGCAAAAATAAATGAACTTAAAATCTTATCAAACGTCCGACTGATTAATCGGCATGATCTGAATTCTCTCAATTCTCAAGAAAATCTGCACGTCCAGTTTTCTTTAGGCGGAGAAGTTCAAGGCGCCGTTACCTGTTTTCTTTGTTTGGATCATCATAAACTCACGCAAACAGACAAAAACTATATTTTTCCTCTTTTTGTCGAATCAATGAATATTCTTGTGGGCAAGCAATTGAGTCTTAAGCAGGAGCTTAAAATAAAACTCTCACCACCGAGACTCTCGATGATCTCTCAGCGAATCAACACCTCAGAAAAATCTGGTATGCAACATTATGATTTACAGCTTGATGGCCAGACCTTCTCCGTTTTAACTGAATCATTTATTGAGATTTTAAACTAATGAAAACAGCTATTCGAATCTTTGGAATATTTATCGCGACTATTTTATTCCTCTCCATTGAGATCGGTAATAAACCTATATTTGGTCACATTTATAAAGTCATATCACCAATGACTAAAAGTGCTCAGAAAGTTACTGAAGGTTTTTTTGATAGCTCAGTTGATCAGACTCAGGATTTTTCAAAAAAACTATTTGAAAACTCAGTCCCTAAGGTCAAAGACTCAGTAAGATCCAAGATGTCTGGATTTAAAAATAGACCACTTGAAGATATCAGACCAGATGAAAAGCAAGAATTGGATGCATTAATTAAATCGCACAAATAAAAAAAGCCCGTAAGGGCTTTTTTTATTCTCGCACAGATGAACTTGATTTTGAATCTTGTTTTATTTTAGCATTTTCATTTACGAGATTGGCCTTGGGATTATTTCTTTTATTCATTTCACGCATCCAAGGACATTCAGTTTTAGCTTCTCCAGCAAAGGCCAGGCTTGATAAAAACAAAGACATGATAATTAGAATTCTCATAATTTCTCCCCTATTAGTATTACCAATAGGTACTACAAGTATGGTGCCAAAAGCGGCAATTGTAAGTCATTAGAATGAAGAGAAGGATATGGTTGAGATTGTAAACAGTACAGACAGTGTCTATAAAAGAGACAATTTGGGGAAGCAATCTGCTTCCCCAAAGAAGTTATTAGATTCCTGTAGCTTTACTTGAATTACTTTGGCTTGGCTTTTTAGCTTCTTTAGCGAGGTTAAGCTTAGTGTTCATACGTCTGTTCATTTCTTTCATCATTGGGCATTCAGTGGTTGTCTGGCCTTCAGCAAATGCTGAGACAGAGAAGAAAGAAGCCAAAATTGCAATAATCATTAAATGTTTCATTGTTTCCCCCGTAGTAAGATTCTTACTAATCATATAGCAACACTGGGGCCAAGAAAGGGTATCCCTAAATAGCTAATTCTTGGTAATGAGTTCACTAATCTATAGACATATTTTCACAAGTGTCGAAAGTTTAGACACTTTTAGCGATGAAAAATTTAAGAAGTGTAGAAAAACAGAAGCCTCAAAAACAAATAAACCATCAGAGCGATGGTTTATTTGAAAATAGATATTTTAGGAAACTAGCAAATTAAAAAAGAATTACTCGCCTTTAACACCACTAGACTTTGAGCTTGATGGTTTATTCTTTCTTGGAGCAACTTCGCGTTTCTCAGCTTGCTTATTCCATCCAGTTCCAGGGCAGTTCACTTTACCACCACAGTTATTGCCATATGGGCAACAGTCCTGAGAATTGACCTGAGCTGAAAAAGAGTTCGTACTATATAAACAAAGCGAAAAGACTAAAAAAAGAGATTTCATGTAAACTCCAATTATAAATTTAAATTAACACCAGCGGGTTTCACAATAGATAGCAAATTCTGGAAAGCTTGTGTCACTTGAAGTGCCATTTTGTGGCCTGCACTTGATTCAACTTTCTTGATTTCACCATAATTATCGTAGGCAACATTAATCTTACCAATTTTTTCCATTTCAATTTCAACCGGCTTTCCAAGAGCGTTATACTTAAAGGCAAGTACTCGGCGCTGAGTTGCAGATTCTTGGTCAACCATTTTAGAGATTTTCCCTTTCGAATCATAAATCAAGAAAACAATTTTCCCAGCATTGTTAGACGCTTTAACCAGATTGCCTTTGGCATCGTATTCAAACTGTGTGGTTCCATCGTTATTAACAACTTTTTTAATTTTATTTAAAACATCATCATACTCAATGTTAACAAAATCACCTTTGGTAGATGTTTTTTTAGACAAGAGTCCATTTTGATTGTATTCAAAATTAGTTACATGATTTCCACGAGCAATTTTAGAAGGAAGAGAGTTGTCATTGTAAATCGTATCAGTTTTGATTCCATTAATGTCTGTCAAAATACGGTAAGTATACTGGGCGCCATCAGGCTTTGACTTGATTTCATATTCATAACGATTAGCAACTGGCTTGCCGTCAAAACCTGGTTTGGTCACGATAGTCCAGTAATGGTCCTCAGGATTTTTAGGGTTAGCACCATACTGGTACTTAGTTGATTCCCCATTACGGTCTGTAACTTCCGACACAAAAAATGTTTGCGGATCATAACTAATCACAAGTTTAGTCTTGTCTGAATAACGAATTTCATTCAAATTGTGAGATTTATCGAACGTATACTCGTAAGTATTGTCGCCCACATCTTTTGAAGAAATTAAATCTTCATCTTGGTATTTAAATGTGGCTTTTTTGTCACCTGCTGACCAAATTTCTTTTACAAGTCCATCTGGATACCATGAGAAAAAGATTTGCTTTGCCTGAGAATCTTTCAAAGACTCAAGCTGACCATTCTTATAGGTAAAACCGACAAAGTAGCCAGACTTATCAGAAATTTTAACCATCTGACCTTCGTTGCTGAAAAAATCTTGTCTACCATCAGAATGATCACGACGGTAACCTTCTTTAGTCACACTTAAAGTCTGAGGGCCAAGATCATTTGAGTAAAGAACAGTCCCAGGAGCGACAGTAGTTTGAATTCCAAAATTCATTGCATAGGTGTGTCTTAATTCAGCATTACCTGCAAGTTTTTGAATAAGTTCAGTCGTGGCTTTTTCAGATAAAGCAGTTTTCTTTTTCATCTGAGTCACAATTTTTGTGGCTGTTGCAACAGGATCAATCGCAGTTTTAGGAGTAAATCTGCTTCTCGCACCAACCCCATGCTCATATACAACTACAGAGCCATCTGCAGAAGCTTCAAGCCTTGTTTCAAATTCACTTCCCCACCCAAATCCAAACCAACCAATCTCAGTTGCCTTAGAATTATAAGTCCTAGTGATTTCTAGTTTTTTACCACCACCAGGTACGACAATATCTGTATAAGAGATATAAAAATTTCCATTCTTTAAATTCACTCCTGCTAGTGCAAAGGAGCTCATTAAAAGACTTAAAACAGCGAGAGAGATCAATTTAAATAACTTCATACTTCACCTTCTTACAGATAGTTAGATACAAATATTTTATCGGTCAACGTAGCATCAAACTTTAATGTCAATTATCTTTAAAATCACGAACATTCCCAAGGCGACCATGCCGCAAATTAACAGTAAGGCCACAATTCCTAGAAGAGTTCCAAATAACAGAGGAAAGTAATCCGGATCTCCACTGCCAAACATGACAATCATTGCAAAGGGCATACAGCCTATGATGTATGCTTGCATTTTTCCTGAAGCAACATATGTATCAATTTTTAACTGAAGGCGAACCCGCTCCCTGATCACGAGAGTAATAGTGTCGAAAACTTCGGCAAGATTACCTCCGGTTTCACGAAGGATGTTTACACTGGTTACAAACATTTCATTATCTTCGGTATAAACACGCTTTTTGAGATTTTCGAGAGCTTCATCCAGTGGCACACCAATTTTCGCCTGCTGAAGGACCAGATTAAATTCTTGGCTAACTGGCGGAGGTAATTCATCCACAACCATACCGATTGCTTGCGGCATGGTGAGACCGGCACGAATACCATTGGCCAAAAGATTGAGAGCATCCACCATTTGAAGTTGGTATTTCTTTTTTCTTTTTTCTTCAAAAAAATCTACTGCGGGTCGAGGAATCTTCCAACCAGCAATGGTGGCAGCAATTCCGGCAACGATACCAAGAGCTGTTTTACCAATAATCGCTAAAATACAAAAGACCAAGACCCCTGAGCCTAAGGAGATAATAAGCAAGGCCCAAGTCACTTTTTGTGGATCAACTTCAACATGAATGATTTCAAATTTATTGAGAATGTACTCTCTTGTTCCAGATGTTTGTTCATCAATCCAGGCAAAGATTTTGATACTATTTACATAGCAAAAAATAAAAAAACCGAACCCAATGACGGCAAGGACACCATTTTTCCCTAACACATCAAGCATAAAACTAACGTCACGTTTTTGCTTCACATCTTGAGCGAATAAAAGATTCGAAAATAAAAAGGCGAATAAATAAATAATTTTATTCATTTCTATCCATTGTTAAAAAGTCCTCTTGGAACTTTGTAACCTTTTGCTTCTAGTTTCTCGATAAACTTAGGGATAAAACCACTGGCCATAAATTTTCCAATAATTTTTCCGTCTTTACCCATACCTTCCTGTTTAAAGGTAAAAATATCTTGCAGAGTAATGACCTCACCTTGCATCCCACCAATCTCAGTAATGTAGAGAACTTTACGAGAACCATCGTCAAGACGAGACTGCTGAATGATCATGTGGACCGCAGAAGCAATCATTTCTTTGATGGCTTTTTGAGGTAAACCAACACCGGCATATTGAACAAGGGTCTCAAGTCTAGAAATAGCATCGCGAGGGGTATTTGAGTGAACAGTGGTCATTGAGCCATCATGACCCGTATTCATTGCCTGTAGCATATCCAGTGTTTCTCCACCTCGACACTCTCCCACCACAATACGGTCTGGACGCATACGAAGGGTTTGCTTAACTAGGCATCGAATATCAATCTCACCATCTCCTTCAAGAGAAGGAGGTCTGGTTTCAAGACGAACCACGTGATCTTGAGGAAAGTTCAATTCTGCTGAATCCTCGCAGGTAATAATTCGCTCATTGGACTGAATAAATCCGCCAAGCATGTTGATCAAGGTCGTTTTACCTGAACCGGTACCGCCTGAAACAACCATATTTCGATGGGCTTCAACGGATATTCTTAAAAAATCCGCCATCCCCTCAGTCATTGAACCCCACTTAATAAGATCCTTGTAATCAAGGCGCTTATCTGGAAATTTTCGGATAGTGATAACACAACCATCAATGGCACAGGGTGGGATAATTGCATGAACCCTTGAGCCATCAGCTAACCGGGCATCAACGTAAGGGGTTTTCTCATCAATCCTTCGGCCAATCGGTGCAACAATCCTCTCAATTACATTCATTACCTGACGGTCATTGGTGAAAGTCACTTCAGACTTACGGACCTTACCACCTTGTTCGTAGTAGATCTTCTTTGGACCAACAACCATGATTTCTGAAATTGATTTGTCTGCGAGCATATCTTCAAGAGGTCCTAGACCTAGGGCCTCATCTAAAATTTCTTTTACAATTCTGTTCATATCGTCACGAGTGACGAGAACATTTTTGGTTTCTTCTTTACCTAAAAGTTCAACCACCATTTTCTTTGTTTGCTCGCGTAAAATGATTTTTGCTTTAGGATCGTTATCATCCTGTTTCTTTAGATCCATTTCCTCGACTAAAGCTCTATGGATTCGGCTCTTAAGTTCGGTCCACATGTCCTTTTTCTTGTCATCAGAAGGACCTTCCTTATTAGCGCTTGTTGCTGCCGAACCCAGATCCTGAGGTTTTGCAATCTTCTCCAAAGTCTTGAGAACATTTTTTTGAACAAGCTTTCGAACACAGTCTGTTACACCTGATGAAAATGGGCCTTTTCCGCCAACCATCACAGGAATAGAACGAGAAAGGGCCGCGATACAATTGGCATCATCACGAGCAATCGCATGAAAGACTGGTTTGCCAATTTGCTTACCGATCACATCAGGGGAAACAGGATGACCATTTACCGCCTGATTAACGAGAATCTGAATCATATCTTTTGGAAACAGCATGGTTACAAGGTCAGTATACATGCGCTTAGATTGATTAACTGCCAAGAGATCAGGAGAAACAACGATAAAAATTAACGTTGAAAACTCTAATGCCTTCAGGGTCAAAGGTGTAAGCTCACTTCCACCGTCAATAATGACGACGGGATATAGATTAGTAATAGCCTTAAGAGCTTTTCCTAAACTTTCTTCGTTAATCTGACTGGCAGCAATGGGCTCAGTCGGCATTCCAATAAATGAAACTCCGGCCTTATGATCGGTTGTAAACAATTGAATGGATCTTGGGTCAATGGCGCCAGAGAACTCTGCTAGCTCCTTCAGGTTCTTTTTAGATTTAAGTCCTGTAATAATATTTTGGTCACCACAGGCCTTTTGATCAAAATCTAGAAGCAGAGTTTTTGCCCTTATTTCTGCAGCGTAAGCAAAAGCTAGATTCGCCGCAACTTGCGACTTTCCAACTCCCCCCTTACCGCCAATAATTGTAATAATATTTCCGGCCATACTATTCTCTTCTCCTGAATTTCTTTCTTATTTCTTCAGTTCCAACAGAAGCAGATTCTATGATTTCGGGAGTCACAAACATGACGTATTGAGTTTTAGTTGTTGAATAGTTTTTTGATCTTAAAAGTCTAAACAGCGGAGTGGATGCCGTTGAACCAGAGGTTGCAGTTGAGGGAGCAGGATCTGTTTTGTCATATTCAGTGCTGGATTGGTTTTGCACAATCCCACCAATGGCCGCTGATTCTTTTGATTTAATCACCAGATTGGTACTGATCGTATTTGAAGTCGTCACTTTGGCATCATTTCCCACTGTAAGAGTCACAGAAAAGTTTAAGGCCATTTCAATTTTTTCTTGTTCCAAGATTTTAGGCTCTACATCCATGTTAAGCCCTACGTTTGACTGAGTTGCTTTTGAGAAGTCTCCCGTACCAACTGCGAACGGTGTTTGAGTGTTTTTAGTAATCGTCGCTTTTTTTCCATCTCTTGTAATAATCATCCCGGATTGAATGACTCTCGCGTAACCTGCACTTTTAGCAGCATTAAGCTTCGGAAATAAACCAGAAATAGTAGCACTCAGTGTCCCCTTGGATGTGGAAGTCACATTGCCAGTTTGGGTTTGACCAAAACTGATTGAACTTCCATCTTCCCCCATCAAAGGAGCCCACTTAAAAGCAAAAACTTTTCCGTAATTTTTGGCAAGTTCCACAAATTGCGCCGTCACTTTCACCATCTTAGGTGCTGGTTGAGGGTCTTTTTTTTCATTTACAGCGATGAAGTCAATTATTGGATCGCTATCTGCTCCAGCGTAGCGGGTTTCACCGGTCGCTGCGAGAGAAGCAATTTTGGGAGGAAGATAAGCATTCGCAATCGTAACTGCCAGCTTCTTTTTCCCATCTGAGCTCACAACACCTTCAAGCCAGTATGTTTTATTAACAATACGTACACTCACATCTTTTAAATTATTTCGCGCAAGCTCATCGGTCATTTTTCGAGCAATAATTCTTTGGGTCTGAGGACTTAATTCAATCAAAGTTAAAACTTCTGGATAACTGGCCAGAACTTTTGAAACTCGTCCAATATCGTCTGGAACAACGATCTCTCCACCAATAAAAACTTTTCCACCTTTGATACCAATATCCAGACCCTCAACATCACCAATTAATTCGCGCAGTTCTGCTACAACGTTAGATTTTCCGGTCGCAGTAATAACAACGGTATATCTTAACCGAATGTCTCCCAGATTATCCCGAATCGTGACTGTTGTTCTTCCAGGCTTTAGGCCTCTAAAAATAATTTCTCTTTTTTGAGGTACAAGAATCAATTTAAGCAAATTATCTGAACCAATCACAACCTTGGGGTTGTAATCAAATTCAACTTTTTCAACCGCATCAATCCCCATGGCAACTTCTAATTCTTTTTCGACGACTGGCAATGCGGAGGCAGAACTTGAATCCTGGGCGAAAGCCAAGTTTAAAATCCCTAAGGATAAGATGAATATAGTGACTAATCTAGCGGCCACCACTTGGCGCTCCCTTACGGTCTGTTTGAGCAGATTGTTCAGCAAAGTACGTTTTTGCCTCAGCCGCATCTTCACCTAATACATCAAAAAGCCTTGTGGCCTTGATTCGTTCAATATTTTTGTCATCGTTATTTCGTAAGGAAAGATAAATCCCATTACCAGCGGACATCATGAACACCATGTTCTGTACTTCAAAAGGAGTTAGTTCCAAAGTAATTGTATTATAATTCGTGTAATTATTTAGTTTGATTTGGCGAGAGTCGTTCTCACTTTTTAAATTAACTA
>CANFNN010000109.1 GCA_947448095.1 Bacteriovoracaceae bacterium
AGGATATATTGATCTGTTTAAAAGACATGCTTCGCGTGAGACTCTCACCAATGAGTTACTGATTCAATATATTGATAAGATGGATTCAACTGTTGGTCGTATTTCCAAAATTGTGAATGGTATGAGGCGATTCTCTCGTGAATCTTCTTTTGACGAAAAGAGTCCTTACTCACTTAATAAGATTATTGATGAAACGTTGGATATTTGTCTGGAGCGAATTATTAATAATGGAACTGCCTTGACCGTCGATTATTTTAAAAATGATCCGATTGTTTTTTGCCGATCAGTTGAAATTTCTCAAGTCCTAATTAATTTGATTAACAACTCATTCCAGGCAATATCTATTCTTCCGAGGCCTTGGATTAAAATTGTATGTGTTGAACATGAACAGACTTTTGAAATCAAAATAATTGATTCTGGAACAGGAATTCAGAAAACCATTGTTAATAAACTTTTTCAGCCATTTTTTACGACCAAAGATATTGGCGTTGGAACCGGGTTAGGACTTAGTATCTCGCGTGGAATTATTGAGGAACATCAAGGGAGTCTTCAATATGTTGAGGACTCAATTAATACCACGTTTTCAATTCAGTTACCTAAATGGCGCAAGGAAGATAACTAAACTTGGCCTGAAAATCCCAACTTAAGACATCAGTTTCACTCTCAATCTCTTCTTCAATATTGTCTGAGAGGAAGGGAAAGAAATCGACTCCAGAGAGGTCTTCAATTTGATTGATACTTAAGGCGTAGGAAATTAATTGAGGATAAGGAACATCTACGCTCATGAGAAATCCAATGCCCTTATAAGATTGCCCTTCTTTTCTAAGAACGACTTTAAAATACTCCATCGGGACTGAGACTTGATTGATTCCAATAGTAGGAAGATTTTCTTTTAAGATTGGTCCAGTTACGACCCATGTTTGTTGGTACTTTAGGGCCCAGCTACGCATTAAATTTTCTAGCATACTCCAGCGGCCTCGATTAAATTTCCCTGGCTGAGGAGTCATGTTGCTCATATAAAAAGTATCTTTCATCGCCTGGGCTTCAAATTTCATATCTCCGGCCGGAAGCAAATGACCGCGATCGAAATTACTGTTTTTATAATCTGCTAAAGTTGATGAGCCAGTTGTAACAAGAGGATCAATTCTGAAAGCATCTGCTCTATCAACACAGCCTTTGATTTGTGGATGACCAAGAGGATAAGCGACCCAATTGGCCACTTCATGTTCTTCATTATAGCTGAGTGAATAGTGCTCCCGATCGATGATTTGAGAATCCTGAGGAGATTGAGCGAGGGGTGATGCCAAGACAAGTAACGGGAAAAGCAACCATGCTAGAATATTCAACATCATGTTGATCCATTTGTTATGTTCACAAATAGATTACTGAACGAAGAGCTTCTTCGTCCAGTAGCAGGATGTTAAGCTTAGGCAAAGAAAGTGTTTTTGTCGGTTACTCGTATTGAATATAGCCGCGAGGTGCGAAGTCCAGGGCCTTGAGTTCTTTGACTGAAAGAACGTATTCTTTTAGGACGTCCGCATCTACAAAGCCTGTTTTACGGTAAACCACTTTAGGATATTTATCACCACCACCGGCGATGAATTCTGGAAGTGCTAGTAAGTACTTTTTGGTTAAATTTAAGTCGGTCCCATTGATTTTTAAACTCGTAATTTTTTTAGACTCACGATTGGCGACGATATCAACTCCACTCATTTGAGGGAAAGAACCGGAGCCAGGTGTCAGATTGAAAATCACAAATTCCAGATAATTTTTCAATTCGGAACCTGTTAGTTCAGAGATGGCAATTTCACCAGCAAAAGGCAGCACCATCAAGACTGATTCGTACGTCACTTTTCCAGGGAAAATAGAATATCTCAATCCGCCTGAATTAGTGACACAAAGATCGGCCTTCACTTTTGTTTTGTAGGCCAGTGTAACTAAGTTGCCTAGGTTTGTTTCCTGCGAGCGAACTATGTCTCTCGTTCCAACAAATTCAGCATCTGCTGTTCCAAGATCAATCAAAAGAGAAGCGTCACCTTTTTCTTTAAACGGACGAAGAACCGATTCAATATAAGCGTCAGCTTCAATTTTAACTTGAGAATCTTTTAAATTCACGGGAATCAATTTAGCTTCTTTAAGCGTTACTTTTCCGTCTAGAAACTCGAGGTCCACACGTCCCACGTATTTTCCCCATTCATAGGCCTGAACAATGACTGATCCGTTTTGAATGTCAGGTTGAAAGAGTGGTTTTTGAGTGTGTCCACCCACGATGACATCAATACCATCGACTTGTCTGGCCAGTGTGACATCCCCTGGAGCATCCGCTCCATTGGTTTCATCAGGATAATGCCCAATGTGTGTGAGGCCAATGAGAACATCTGTTTCTTTACGAAGCACAGGAACCAAAGCCTTGGCCTCATCAATCACGGGAACAAATTTAAAGTCCTTCGTGTTATTGGGATTTGATTTGAGTGGTGTATCTTCAGTGGTAAGACCAAAAACGGTCACTTTTAAATCATCCATCTCTTTCACAACGTGAGAAGGGAAAATTCTTTGATTTGTTTCTTTGTTATAAATGTTAGCGGAAATAAAAGGAAAACCGGCCCAATCGCGCTGCTTTAAAATTGTAGCAATTGGTTTGTCGAATTCATGATTTCCCAGAGTCATCACATCATAGCCAAGAAGTGACATCCCTCTAAAGTCCGGTTCAGCATCTTGAAGGTCAGATTGGGGAACGCCTGTATTAACGTCTCCGGCATCTAGCAGAAGAACGTGACCTCCGTCTTTTTGAATTTCTTCACGGAGTTTTTGAATCAGTGTGGCCCTCGGAGCTAGACCCAATTCACCGTCTTTATTCGGCCAAAATCGACCATGGTGATCATTTGTATGGAGAATTGTCAGCTTGTAGACCTTGCCTTTGGTGTAGGCCCAGCTGCCTTGGGAAAGACCAAAGAAAAGCGTCCATAAAACTAATATCCGCATAATTCCTCCAAAGAATAAGCAGTGATTTATCCAATGCTTGACCGGCTGGCCAGTGATGTTTTTGAACCAAGAAACATCTTCAGGCAAAAAGCCTCAATTGCCTTGAAGTCATTGATTCCCTTGAGTTGGACTGAAGGTTTTCTCCTGAAAATATTGGCCAAACGCTTAAGAGTTTGATATACCAAACTATATGATGACCATCAATCAAGCCCCGCTTTTAAAGGGACTTACAATCACTGCATTTGAAAAGACCAACGTCGAAGATATCTCCGATATTGAGTCACGTCTTATGCATCTTGGTTTTGTTGATGGTGCAACAATAGTAGTAAAGAGAAAGGCTCCCTTTTTTAAAGAACCACTTTTAGTTGAAGTCAGGGGAAGACTGATCGCTCTGAGTAAAGCTGAAGCTGAGTTGGTGACCGTTGAGGTTAATCCATGATTGGCCAGGTTGCACTCGTTGGAATGCCAAACGTTGGTAAGACTGCGCTGTTTAATAAATTAACGGGTTCGTTTCAAAGAGTGGCCAATTTTCCGGGCGTAACGGTTGAAAAAAAAAGTGGTTGGGTAACTGAAAACGGTGAAAAAATTTTAGAAGTCATAGATCTTCCAGGCATTTATTCTCTCGATGCCACCACTTTAGATGAAAAAGTCACAAAAGATTTCCTTCTCCAAAAAGAAAAAGAACCCTCTGCAAATATTTTTGTGCTGGTGTTGGATGCCACGAACTTGGATAAGTCTCTTTATCTGGCTTTTCAATTGAAGCAATTGGGTTACCCGCTAGTGATTGCTCTGAATTTAATGGATGAAGCAGAGAAACGAGGTTTTAAAATTGATCTGGAGAAATTGGCCAAAGCACTCAATGCAGAAGTCATTCCAACCAGTGCCAGTACGGGGTTTGGAATTTCGGAATTAAAAAGCGCACTTAAGAAACACTCGCATCTTGAGAAATTGTCGCAGATTACGATTCCAGAAAATATGCAAAAAACTTTTCGCTCCCCTAAATATGTAAATGATATTTTTAGACAAGTTGATCTCCTTTTAAAAGAAGTGACTTTGTCGCCTCTGCAGGCCGATACGCTAACGCAAAAGATTGATCAGTTCGTTCTCCATCCTGTCTGGGGGATTTTCATTTTGTTTAGTGTCCTGATTGTAATGTTTCAAACTCTCTTTACTTGGTCATCTCCACTTTCAGATTTGATTGAAAGTCTTTTTGCTTTTGTTGGGCAAATTGTTTCAACGAATATCTCTCAGCCATTGATTAAAAGCTTCATCGTTGATGGAATGATTAGTGGAGTCGGAGGTGTCCTCGTTTTCTTGCCCCAAATTATGATTCTTTTTCTCTTTACTCAGTTTCTTGAGGATGTGGGCTACCTAGGTAGGGCCGCCTATATGATGGACTCATTCATGAGAAAAATGGGATTACCTGGAAAGGCAGTGATCCCACTTCTCTCGTCACATGCTTGTGCAGTCCCTGGAATCATGTCGACTAGAGTAATTGAAAATTACCGTGAACGCTTGATTACGATGCTGGTGATTCCACTTACAACGTGTTCGGCGAGACTTCCAGTTTATGCCGTTTTAATTGGTGCGATTATTCCTAATCATCCAGTCTTCGGAATGAGTTTTTTAAGACTTCCAGGGTTAATTCTCTTTGGTCTCTACATGCTGGGCTTTTTATCTGCCATGGCGATGTCACTGATCTTTAAAAAAACGCTTCCGCAGTCCTCTCCTTCAATGCTTTTAATGGAGCTTCCTCCCTATCGTTTGCCAAATGCCATGAATTTGTTTTTAGTGATGAAAAATAAGGGCAAGATTTTTCTTAAAAGAGCAGGGGGAATCATTCTTGCTATCAGTATGGTCATCTGGGTACTAGTGACTTTCCCTCAGACGAATGGTCAAAGTCATATCGAAACTTCTTATGCTGCTTCCATTGGCAGAACATTTGAACCTCTTTTTAGACCTCTTGGGTTTGATTGGCGAATTACAACTGCCTTGATTCCTAGTATAGGGGCACGTGAAGTTGTTGTGAGTGCTTTATCGATGGTGCTTTCAATTGAGGAAGGTTCAGAAGGATTTGAAAAAAATATGTCAGACGCCTTGGTCAAACAATTTGGACTAGGGTCTTTGGTTGCTCTTTTAATTTGGTTTGTTTTTGCTCCCCAGTGCATCTCTACTTTCGCTGTCATGAAAAGAGAGACCAATGGTTATTTCTGGCCATCGGTCATGGTTACATACACTTTGGGCCTGGCCTATCTTGGGGCCTATGTTGCCAAGGTTCTCGTTAATCTTTGGTTTTAACTTTATCCCATGACTTGAGCTGCCAGGTAGTGGTTACAATCGCTACTTCCTTACCATTTTTATCTCGAAGCAAAGTTTCAAGTTTTTGAAGATACTTTCCTTCAGAATCTAAAATTTTATTCGCGGCCTCAATGTCAATCTGTCTTGGTGAACAACTTCCTTCAAGATCACATCTTCCTTGGTAAGTATATTTGACGTGAAGATCAGATAAAATCAGACGGTACTTGCTGACGCCAAAACTTTTTAATAGGGACATTCCGGCACAGAATTCTCCTACCGTCGCCATGGCACAGGCGTGAATCCCACCCAAATGATTGTGATTCAGTTTCCTGTTCGGCAAAGTAATAATGACTGCATCATCATTAATTTCTTTAATCTTAAACCCGTGGGGAGCATTAAAGGGTATTCCCAAGGCGAGCACCTTATTCAAGGCCATAAGGTTAAGCGATGTTGGTTTATTGATTAATTTATCCAACAAATTGAAAGCAAATTTCATACACGTCCAAGGGTTTTAAGTAGGTTCTGTTCAGCTTCAGTCATTTCCGATTTTAAACGATCAACAATGCTTTTTACTGTTCCAATTTCATTAGTGAATTCGACTGAGGTTCCGGCACACCAAACACTGTTATAATTAGCACCAAAGGCTGCTTTCTCAAGAGCTTTCATACCTTTGTAATAGGTCAGCATCTTTGCATATTTTTTTAATTGTTTATTTTTACTCAACACACTTTCAATAATATTTTGTTCTGTTCCAATTTTTTGAACATAGGGAGTATTGATAACAGTGCATCTTGACCCAGAAAGTTTGGTCGTGACGACGATATCTTGAGCCGAATAATCGATACAGGCTTTTTTATAGTCATCATTAACGCCAGATTCTTTAGTGGCAATGAAAGGAGTACCAATTGAGAGCCCATCAGCACCTAAGGCCAGCATGGACAAAATTCCCGAGCCAGTTCCAACTCCACCAGCAGAGATCACTGGTATTTGGCATCTTTTTTTGAGGGCCGGAACAAGAACGGTGGCGGGTATGTTGCCCAGATGTCCACCAGCGCCGGAGTTTACGGCAATAATCCCGTCAGCTCCAAGATCTTCGACTTTTTTGGCATAGTTTTCTTCAATCACATCACAGAAAACTTTTATTCCGAATTTTTTTGATTCTTTTATGACTTCTTCCGGTGAACCAAGCGAAGTGATGAAAAAATTCACTCCCATATCGAGGCACTTATGAAGTTGTTTCTTGGCCAAAATATTTGATTTATTCACAATCAAATTGACCCCGAAAGGTTTAGAAGTTCTAGACTTAATTTCTTTGAGACCCTTTTCTAGTTCTTCAATTGTCCTGAAGTTGAGAGCGGGAATGCATCCGGCAATACCAGATTCGCCAGCATTCACAATCATCTCAACGTTAGTTACCAAAAACATCGGTGCCATGATTATGGGCAACTCAATTCCTAAAAGATCTGTTAGAGCTGTTTTCATCGTAAAACTCCTCATTGATTCGTAGCGCCATTGTAAGGCAAAGTCATAGAACTTTTCCTTCACAAAGGCTTTAAAACTATGGATTAATTGTATCAGTGATTTTTATTTGCAAGGATGGAAAAAAATGAAAAAAATTATAGGACTGATTGCCCTAAGTCTATCAGCTGCGTCATTCGCTGCTCCTGAGGCACAATGGTTAACTGTTGATAACGATGTTTTGGCGAAAATCCGTCCTAAACTAAATAAGTCTGTTCAGACCCTTTTTTCTGCCCAAGGCGCATCAGTCGTAAAACTCACTCCCTCTGAAGTCGAGCAACTTTCTGAAACAATCCACAATGAGCTTCATCGCTGTGGTGGATTTATTTCTCACGAATCTTTTGAAGAAGCGCAAAATGCGCTGTCTTTTCAAGGTGACACATACTTCGCTAAATCGGCCATCTTTTCTGACTACTCAATTGACCAAGCTTCAAAAGTTGCCCCAATGGTGGCTCAAGTTGAAGAGCCATCGATTCGCAGCATGATCGAAAAACTGGCCACTTTTAACACTCGTTATTATAAAACAGAGACAGGTACTAAATCTTCAGAGTTCATCCGTGATACTTGGGCCGATCTTTCAAAGCATCGCTCAGACGTGAAAGTTGAACTTTATAAGCACCCAAGCTGGCCTCAAGCTTCAATCATCATGACGATTGAGGGATCAGAAAAATCTGAAGAAATCGTTATCCTTGGTGGACACGCAGATTCAATCGCGGGAATGTTTGGTGGATCTGGCAGAGCTCCTGGAGCGGATGATAATGCTTCTGGTATTGCTACCATCACTGAAGTGATCAAAATCCTCATGAATAACAACTACAAACCTAAGCGCACTGTTCAGTTCATGGGCTACGCAGCTGAAGAAGTTGGACTTTTAGGTTCTAAAGATATTGCTGCTAGCTATAAAGCTGGAAACAAAAAGGTTGTAGGAGTAATGCAGCTTGATATGACGCTCTTTAAAGGAACCGCTGATAAAGACATTGTCATGATGGCCGATTTCACCAACGCTGCTCAAAATGAATTCCTGGGCAAGCTGATTGATGAATACGTAAAAGTTTCTTGGGGCTATTCGCGTTGTGGTTACGGATGTTCAGATCACGCCTCTTGGACTGCCAATGGATACCCTGCATCGATTCCGTTTGAGTCAGCAATGGAAGATTTAAATCACAAGATTCATACTGCAAACGATACTTTGCAGAATTCTGGTGGAGATGCTAAACATGCAGCTAAATTTGCAAAACTAGCAACAGCATTCATAGTGGAGCTGGCGAAATAAGAAAGTTGGTAAACGTTGAGTAGTCAAATAAAGTCCCTGTACCAGGACATCCGTTCTAATCTTGAATTATCCAGAAAAGCCTTAATTACGACTAGTATCTCGGAAGATGAAGAATCTCCCGAGATACGGTCTTTAGTTGAGGCTAATATAATTTTAGATACCCTTGAATCAATAGCTATTGATTCAAGAAATCTGATCGATCTTCACCCTTCTCTTGAATCATTATTCGAAAAAAGTTTCGGCAGACTCCGTGAAGTTTTTGACCGTGAGCCAATTCTTGAAACGGCACTGGTTGATGATTTCATTTTTCCAGCGACCAGCACTTACGGCTTCTTAGTTGATGGTAATTTTAGTGCTGAACTTGCAGGATCCTACAAAGAGACTTTCAAGGCCTGGACTGAAGAAAAAATTGCCAAACATGTTGCGACTCAGGACTTACTGAAACTAAATTTTGATCTCAAAATCAGCGACAGAGATCTGACTTGTCAGTGCGTTCAATGTCTCGGAGATTACCGTACACAAGTTCGTGAATCTG
>CANFNN010000110.1 GCA_947448095.1 Bacteriovoracaceae bacterium
ATAATAAATCGACACATCAAAATTACAGTCCTGAAGTTCACGAACAGCGTCGTTAATCTTTTTGAAAGGCATGGCGATTTTCCCCGGAACAACCAGCGAGAGTAGAATCGTGCCTAGGACAGTAATAATCAGAGTGATCAGCATATTTCGGCGAGTTTCCCCAATGATAGATTTAACCTGTTTATCTCTTTGTTCGTTTTGAAAATACTGAATATCCTGAAACTCCGAAAAAGCTTCAAGAATTTTATCCGTTAATTCATTAATCGTGGATAAACCTTCGCCATCTCGATAGAAAAGAGAGGATTTTGAGACGATCGTTTTAAGTGAATCCACATAGCCTTGCATACGGGAAATAATTTTTTTCGCCTCTACCTCTGAATAAAAGCTATCGAGCCTCTGCAGTTGTGACTGAAAGCCTTCACAAAGATTCTCAAGGCGCTTGAGATCTTCAGAAGTCGGCTTAGTAGTAAGAATTTTCTTCTGCATCTTTAAAATAGAGACAGCTGAGATTCGCACTTCATCGGTTAAAAGAGAAATTTTGTTCGAATTGACTGTGATACTTGAAATTTGATTATTCAAGGAATCCAAAAAGAAAAAAACAGTAAAGCCCATAACCAATACTACGGCATTGGCGATGATAAAACTGACCGCAACTCGGCGCTTGAGTGACAATTGCATAACTTTCTCCGTTTACACTTCTTCTAAGTCTTGAAACAAACGATCCAGATTTTTCTCACTACCCACCAAAACCACAATATCATCGGCTTCGATGACATCCATTGGCAAAGGAGAATCGTTAATTACCACTCGGTAGGAGGCTTTTCCCTCTTCACTAATATAGGGAACGCGCTTTTGAAGAGCGACAATGTTGAGTGAATAGTTCTGACGAATTTGAGATTCAACCAGCGTTCGTCCTTCAAAAGATTTCCCAAGCCTGATTTCCACAATCGAATATCCGGCCGCAAAATTGTAGCGCTGAAGAACGTGGGGAGCAGCAATTTTACTGGCCACAATTTCTCCCATTTCTTCTTCGACTTTTACAATTTCCGAGGCGCCAATTTCTCGAAGAATATGTTCATGAAGTTGTGAGGTTGCTCGCGCTATCACTCGACCAACACCGAGTTTTCTAAGCATAGCTACCGCCATGATGCTCATCTCGATATTGTCACCGATCGCTACTACTGCCGTATCCACATCAGAAATATTCACTGCACGCAGAGATTTTTCCTGAGTCACGTCCAGACAAATCGCGTGTGACACACGGTCTTTGATTCGCTCCACAAGTTCAGGGCGAGAATCAATCGCCAAGACCTCGGCTCCTTTTTCAAAAAGACGGACAGCCGTTTTTGCGCCAAATGTCCCAAGCCCGATAACTGCAACAATCATAAAATTATCCTATTAATACTTTCCCTTCCGGGTATTCAACATTACTTTGTGCCACCACTCGACTACCTACGGCCAAGATTAGAGTCAAAGGCCCTACTCGCCCTAAATACATCATGGAAATGATACATAATTTACCGACGCTACTTAAAAACGGTGTGATCCCAAGGCTTAATCCCACCGTACCAAATCCACTCACCACTTCAAATAGTAGCGAGAGAAAACTCTTATCTGGCTCAACTCTGACTAAGACCAAAACTCCGATACTGACAACAATCAGGCAGATAATAAAAATCGCAATAGATTTCACCACCGTTTGGGCGGGAACCCTGCGCTCAAACATTTCCACTTCCTGACGTCCCTGAAGCGTTGATTTAACAGAATAAAGAAGAATGGCAAATGTCGAGGTCTTCACACCACCACCGGTTGATCCGGGTGAGGCCCCAATAAACATCAGAAGAATCATCAGATAAATACAATGAGGCTGGAGATCCATAAACGGGATCGTATTAAAGCCCGCCGTTCGTGTCGTCGTGGATTGAAAAAAAGCGACCTGAAATTTCTCCCACATAGAATAGTCCTGAAACAAATGCAGGAATTCCCCAAAAAATAAATACATGGTCCCGGTAATAAGAAGAACCGTATTGGTCACAAGTACAATTTTAGTGTGCAGAGAAAGGGATCTCATGGGACGTTTATTTTTAATCATTTGACTCACGTCTTTAAGCACTGAAAATCCAATGCCTCCGAAAATAATCAAAAAGGCGATGGTGAAATGAATAATAGGAGTGAACTTAAAGTCTTCGAGGTTGTTGTTCCATAAAGCAAATCCCGCGTTACAAAAAGCTGAAATGGAATGATAAAATCCATAATAAATCGACTGACCAATTTCAAAGCCTTCTTGATAAAAACCGATCGTCAAAATAATTGCTCCAACAAATTCAATAGCAAAAGTATAACGAATGACATTTACCACCAGATCTAAAAGTTCTTCCGAGCTCGAAGTATCCAACACGTCATGCATGATGACTTGCTCGCGCATTTGCAAGTTTTTCCCCATGATAACCGCGAGTGAACTGGAAAGAGTCATGATTCCCAATCCACCCACCTGAAGCAAAACGAGTAAAACCATTTGCCCAAAAACACTCAGATCATCGACGAGCGAAATGGTGGCAAGCCCCGTTACACAGGTGGCAGAGGTGGACATAAAAACCGCATCAATAAAGGAAATAGAGCGGCCAACGTTTACCGATACTGGCAGCATCAGCACAAAGGCACCCAAAAGAATCCAGCCAGCAAAAGACAACAAAACCACCTGAGTGGGGTGCAGCTTCAGCCGAAAAAGAAAACTACTGGTTCCAGAGGCCATATCCGGCTTTTTGGATTCTGCTTTTTCATAAAAAGAAATAATAGTAGAAAACAAATGTACGGCAGATAGCCAGTAGACGAATTCGATGTCGCCCCAAGTAATCAGCACGGGAACAAAAATGATTAAAGAGAAAATGAACCTTCGGATGAAGTCTTCAAAGCCGTCACTTTTGAGGAAATTTGCGGTGAGGGAAATGAATAAAACAAGAGGGATAACCCATAGAGCGTGTTGAAAAATCAATTCAAGTGGTAATTGGGCCAAAAGCTCAGGAGCTTGTTTGGCCTTCTTAAAAGTATAAATAAGAACAAAGAAGCCATTGATGACAATCTCAAGCAAGAATGGCAATCTTCCTAACAAATAATTCATAGCTTAAATCTTACTGTCTTTTAAAAAAATTCCTAGGGATAGTTCATGCAGCAACAACGAATGCTTCCGTTTAAAATCCTCAGTATGGATAGCCTTGGCCAAGGCGTAAGTAAAGAAACTGATAAAATTACTTTTATTGCCAAGACTCTACCGGGAGATGAGGGAGAAGCACGCGTCGTTTCCCAGCGAAAAGGTGTATGTTTTGCAAAATTGCACAAGCTGACCCAGGCGTCGGCCCTTCGAATCAAACCTATTTGTCCTCATTTTGATCATTGTCCTTCATGTCATTATTTGCATACTTCCTATGAACAAGAGCTGGAGTTTAAAAAACAAAATCTTGAAAAGCTTTTCCAGAAATTACCTCATCCCGAAATTTCTCTCACTCCAGCAGTCAGAAGAACCCATTACCGTAACCGAATTCAGCTTCACTACCATAGCCAAAAAAAACAACTTGGTATGATAGACCTAAAGGACCAATCCATTGCCCCTATACCGGGGTGCTTAATTGGCCGCGACTCTATAAGCCAAACGCTGCAAAAACTTTATGCAAACGACACCTGGCTTAATCTGGCCAAGCACGAGCCGGTTCAAGGTCATGTGGAAATTTATGAACTGAATGGTGAAGTGATAGTGAGTTGGAACAAACCTTACGCGCAAGGAGGTTTCACTCAAGTATTTGACGAAATGAATCAGCTACTAAAAGCAAAACTCAAGAGCTGGTCAGAAGCATTGCCGCGCTTTGAGCTATTGGATATCTTCGCGGGAAATGGGAACCTGAGCGAGAATTTGAATTATTCTAAGCGCTTATGTGTCGATGTGTACGGCCAGGTGGTGGCAGATCCTTACTTGTCGCAAGACCTTTATGATGAGCAGGCAATTGTTAAGGTAAAGAAAAAATTACAAAAGCTCGAGCTCACCCCCTCTGTCATCGTCCTTGATCCACCAAGGTCGGGTTTAAAAAATTTAGAGCAATGGATTTTGGAATTTCGGCCAGAGAATTTGGCCTACGTAAGCTGTGATCCCCACACACTGGTGCGGGATTTAATCCCACTAAAGAACTATGAGATCACTGAGCTTCATTTGATCGATTTATTTCCTTCGACCTTTCATTATGAGACGGTCGTTTTTCTCAAGCGACAATAGCGTTTTCTTTTTACAATAATCCCCCTCTTCCTTAGAATGAAACTAAGTACTTTTACAGTTGAACAGGAGAGGCCCATGCCTACTGGCTTATTTAACAAAATTTTTGTCATTTTGACTTTGGTCATTTTCCTTGCTGCCTGTTCTAGTAAATCAGAAAAAACAAAGCATCAGTCTCAACTCTTCTTTGGTGCTGGAACACAAAGCTTAATGACTCAAGATTATACTGATGCTTTAACTAATCTTCTTAAGGCCAATGAACTTGACCCAGATAATGCCGGAATTCTGACCAACCTTGGAATGGCCTACTATTTCAAAGGTGAAAGGGAACTTGCAGTTAAGACATTGAAAAAATCAATCGAACTTAATGATGATAATTCTGACGCAAAATTAAATCTTGCTTCGATTTATTTTAAAGATGGCGATTTCAATAACTCCGAGAAAATTTATAAGTCAGTGTTGAGAGACCTGACTTACGATAAACAGGCCAGAACCTTGTATAATCTTGGAGTCATAGAACTTCAGAGAAAAAGATTAAGCTCAGCCGAAAATTATTTCAAAAAATCAATCAAAGAAGAATCGAATTACTGCCCTTCATATTTTCAACTTGGATTGATCCAATATGAGAAAAAACAACTTAACCTGGCGTTGAAAAATTTCAGAGAGGCTTCAATGGGTACTTGTTATGATTCCTCGCCAGCAGCTCATTACTATCAAGCTCTCACTCTAACGGGTTTGAAACGTTTTAATGAAGCTCGCATGAAGTATGATGAACTTGATGCCCGATTCAAGTCGTCTGACTACGCGGCCAAGGCCAGATCTAAAATGATGGAATTAAACGAAATAGAAAAAAATAATATGTCTGAAGATACTCATGCATCACGGAAGTTGCTTGATTCTCCAGAATTCTAAAGATCACCAAGGATGGATATGACAAACGAAGATACAAACGCCCAGTCCGGCACCAATTCTGCTGCCGGTCTTTTAGGTGATTACCTTAAGCAAAAACGACTCGATAAGAACTACTCACTTGAGAAGCTCTCACAAAAGACAAAAATTAGTGTCAATATTCTTAAAAGTCTTGAGGCCAATGACTATGGTCATCTGCCAAGTGCTGCCTATATTAAGGGATTCGTAAGTAGTTATGCCAAAGTTCTAGGCATGTCGATGGATGAAACTATTTCTAAAATGGAATACACCTACCTCAACATCTTAGGAAAGCCCTTCCCTGCCTTGAATCATACCAAATCCATGATTGCTCAGACTCCGGCCAAGCCGCAGCTAGTGGTAGAACCGACTCCGCACGAAGTGATTGAAAGTAGTGATTCCATTATTGAAAATACTAAATCGGTACTTCCTGTAGTGATTTTTGTCGTCGTTATTTTAGTATTTATTGGTGGATACAAATTAATTTCTTCAGTCGTAGAAAATGAAGTCGCCGGCAGTAAAAATGTTGATATGGGCCGAAAGATTGAATCAAGTTCTGCGCTGGTTAAGCAGCCTCAACAAGCCGCTGCAACCGAAAAAACCGATGGAGCAGGTGCAAATTTAAAACCGGGTGAAACTGCCGCAGTAGAAGCGCCTAAAGAAGAACCAAAGCCGGTAGTTGAGCTACAAAGAAATTTTCCCACTATCGAGTTCAAAAAAGTAAAAGGGAAACTGTTTCAAGTAAAAACGGATGCTCCTGAAAATGAAGATGAAACCATTTTACCCAAAGCAATTAAAGATGCTCTGAATTCGAACATGCAAAACGTTTACGTTCGCGCCTCGGATGGGAATACTTGGTTAAGTTACAAAATCGATAATAACTCAATTGAGAGTGTGATTATCAACAAAGGTAGTGATCTTTTTATTCAAGGAACAGAGATCAGATTGTTTCTAGGAAATGTTAACGTAACAAAGATTTTTTATAATAATTACTTGATTGAGACTCCGACCAAATCTGGGGTAAAAAGCCTGATTTTCCCTGAAGAAAGTAATTCAAAATTTCTCATGCCGCTTTTTCCTAAGGCCAAAGATGATATTCTCTACAGTGCTGAGGATTACATCAAACGCATGACTCTCGAGGAAGAAGAGCTTAAAAAAAGACAGCAGGAGTAGTTTACGACTGCCAGTCTAACTTTTTGTAAAAGCGCACTCCAAACATCATCATTACACTGGCAGGAAAAAAAACTGCCAGCTGCACTGGAATCTTCCCTTTATTGGCCAGACTTACCAGTGAAAAGAAAAGTCCGTAGTAAACGATCAGGCACAAAATCCCAAGAAATCCGGCATTTTTGGATTTGCCCCTGGTTCCAGTCACTCCCAGAGTGAAACCCAGAAAGCAAAAAACAAAAATAATCACGGCTCCGTTCTTTCGGCTCCAGTACTCGTATTTGGCATTGAAAAATTCTTTTTCATTAAATCGATAAACCTTCTCAGCTTCTTTAAACGTCATCTTCAGAACCCCCTCAAGCTCACTTGAAGTCAGCATCGTTTCCTTAACTGAAAAGCGGTCCTGAAATTGAGACTGAGAAACGGGAAAAACATATTTCTCAAAAAGAATTTTCTCGATTTCATCTTTTTCTTTTTTATTGTTTTGACCAATGATGTTCCCGTCAAAAAGTGTCAGAGTGAGCTTTTCCACCAAAGAGGTTTTATCCCTCTCAAACATCAACTCTCCTCGAGAGGCAAAGATTACCCTTTCATCCTGATTTTTTTGATCTTTAATCTGCAGGAAGACTTCTTCCAAATTTCGTCCATATTTAGTGGATTTTGAAGCAAAGAGCGTTAACCCAGGGATCATGGTAAAAAACTGACCAGGCTTAATTCCGGCCAAAAGCCCACTGGAAGTCAGGTAGTTCACTTTGCGTTTAAACTCTTTGTTAGAATGCGGAATGATGTTTTGATTTAAGTGATAAATCGAAACCGATAGCAGGGCCGCCACCAGCAGAAAGGGAATCAAGATTCTTGCTTTGGTTAAACCCGCTGCTCGCATCGCAATATATTCCGAGTCACCCGATAGGCGATTCAGGCAATAAATAGTTGAGAAAAACACTGCAATAGGCAGCGAGAGTGGAATAAAAGTTAGCGCGATATTACCAATCAATCCCGCCGTATACCATAGGGAAATGTCGCGTGTTATCAAGAGTTCTGTCAGGCGAAAGAGTTCAAAAGTTAGCAAAAAGCAGATAAAGAAAACCGTACTTACCACTAAAGGCATAATGAACTGGGCAGCCAAGTATCTTTGAATTAAAAGTTTCATAGGTAGAAGATACCAAGTGTTCCCCTTTCATTCAAGAAAAGGCAAGATAGGGTGGTCTAGACAATAAGGAGTTCCCATGAAAATCAAGCTCGACGTAGTAGGCGATCAATTTCTCGCCTCAGAACTAAAAATTTTAACCGCCTTCCAAAAGACCCAAGCCCCTAAAACCAAGGGTGCCAAGTCAGAAACAACCGTTTCTGTGGATCATTGGTCGGATAAAGGTCTTAAAGAAGAGTTTCACAATCTTAAAAACTGCAAAAATTACAAAGCAGCTAAAGATGAGACGATTTCTTTTACTGGTGCAACCGGCGAAACTGTTTGGGTCGTAGGTCTTGGCGATAAAACAAAATTTGAAGCTGAAGACATTAGAAAAGTTATCGCGAAAATTCTTAAAGGGACTCGCGGAAGTAAGTTTGAAACTATTGGTATTGATATTCCTGGCTTCAATACGATTCGTGATGAAGTTCGCACGGCTCAAGTAGTAGCTGAATCAGCTTACATGACGGGTTATGTTTTTGATAAATACAAATCAAAAAAAGCTGAGCCTTATCACTACACAATCACACTTGCTCATACTGATAAAAAGAATAGTCTTAAAATTGAGAAGGCGCTTGCGTCAACTCAAAACATCTGTGAATCAATCAATGTAATGAAAGACTTTATCAATGACGTGCCTAACGTTCTTCACTCTGAAGAATACGCTAAGCGAGTTGAAGCTGACGTAAAAAAGAATCTTAAAGGTGTAAAAATCAAGATTCTCAATAAAGCCCAAATTCAAAAAGAAAATATGGGAATGTTTCTTTCCGTAAATTCGGGATCTGCTTATGAGCCACGCTTGGTTCATTTAACTTATGAGCCGGCCAAGGCCACAGCGAAAACAAAACACATTGCTTTAGTTGGTAAAGGGATCACATTTGATACGGGTGGATACAGTCTTAAGCCAGGTGCGAGCATGGCCGGAATGAAAAACGATATGGGTGGTTCGGCCACTGTTTATGGCGCTTTCCGTGCTGCTGTTTTAGAAAAAGCTCCGGTTAAAATTTCTTGTATCTTAGTCATGACTGATAACGCTGTTAACGAACACGCAACGATGCCAGACGCGG
>CANFNN010000111.1 GCA_947448095.1 Bacteriovoracaceae bacterium
TATTTGATTCGTTAGGACCAATTACTATTGGGTCAGATCAACGCTGTGATCTTTGGTTGGATGATCCAAGGCTTGAGCCTAAATTACTTGAAATTAAGGTGAGTGGTGGGAATGTTTTTATTAAGGAGATAGGCGCTAGGTCGCAGATTTATCTGGATTCTGTGATCCTCCCTTACCGTCAAGAGGTTTTGTACAATGAAGGGGATTGTATTTCTTTTAACGATACTAGCTATCAAATTCATATAATGAAAACTACTTCAGATGCTTCAGAGCCACCTCCATTCTTTTTAGGAGATTTTAAAGAAAGACTAGACCAAGTGAACGCAAAAATTCACGAAAAAGAGTCTGACTTAAAGCACTTGATTCATAATCATGAAAAAAAGAATACACAGCTTGCTGCTCTTGAAGGAAGGTATCAAAAATATTGTATTGATAAAAGTCGACTGGAAGTTGAGGTTAATAGTCTAGAAAGTCAAAAAGAAATCATTCTTCTTGATCTTCGACGATCTAAAGACCAAAAAGAATATGAAGAAGGAAAAATCATTGAACTTCGTGACTATGTAAAACGATTAGAGAATGAAGAGAGGGCCTTAAAAGAAACCATCATTGCTCAAAACATGGTTTTAAATAATATTAAAGAGGAAAAATTAAATAAGGACAAGGAAGTTGACCTTCAGCGTGCCCTCCTAGTAAGTCTCCAATTAGATACGAGCCATTTACAAGAAAAAATGGAAAATCTGAATCTTGAGCAAATTAACCAAGAGCAGGAACTTCAACTTGAAACAACAAAAATACAAGCTATATTGAACAGTTCTGATGCAGCCGTAAGGGAAAGTCATCGTTTGCAAATTCATATGGTCAACCTGGTTAAGGAAAAAGCCCTGCTTGATCACGATGTAAAAGGCTTACAAAGTGAACTTGAAAAAATGGATGAGGCGAGAAAGTCGATTTTATTAAAACTACAAGACCTAAATAAAAATATTGATCTAAAAGAGGGTGATTTCTCAAAAATCCAAGAAAAAATTCAGCACCATGAGGAAAATGAATCGAATTTAAAAATTCTAAATATAGAACTGAGATCCGAATTAATTAAAGCTGAGGAAAGATTAGGAGTTAAAAAAAATCTACTTAATCAATTAGACTTTCAAGGACAGGATGCTGCTAGAAAACTCACAACAGTCGTTTTTGAGCTTGAGAGAGCTAGCCAGCGTCTAATAGAGCTAAAAAGTGAAGAAAAGGCCCACGAACTGAAGATGCTCGCTTTGCGGGATGATTTACAACAAGTGATTAAACGAAACGTTGACGAAAAAAATATTTTCCAGAAAAAGTTTAATGAACAGAAGAGTAAACTTGGACTTGAGCTTCATGAAATGAATAGCGAAATGGAAGTTGCCCGGAAAATATTGTCACAACTTGAGTCTGATAAGGGATTGGTACAGGCTGAATTTGATGAGCTAAAGGTTAATTACCGCCTTTTGGCAAAGGAAAGACTTCAGCTTGAAGGCGAAGTTAATGAGCTATCGACACAAAAAGCATTAACTGAAAATCAGATCCAGACACTCAAGAGTGATACTTCTGCATTTGAACATGAAAAAAATCGATCTCAGCGCGAACTGACACAGCTTCAAATAAAAATAATGGATTGTGAGACTCTGATCAAACAAAGGCATGAAGAATCTCGTTTGGAGGTTGAAAACTTTAAGCGAGAAGAAAGGGCTAAAATGGCCGTGGAGAAATGTGTCTCCCTCTCAGAAATCGAAGCCTTTAAGCTTAAATCATTAAACGCTGTTGAAACTGAATTTCGAAAAAAGCAAGATCTCATCCAAATCGAAAAGCTCTCGAGTCAAGAATATGCCGACGCAATCATAAAAGAAGCGAGATTGACGGAAGTCCAAATAACCTCAGAAGCCAGTGCTCGACTTAAACAGGCGACCCTTGAGGCCCATGAAAGAGAACTTCAATCTCATCATCGTGTGAAAGAAGCCCAAGATTATTTTAAATCAAAAGAAATTGAAGCAGATGCTATTATTAAAAGATCTCAAATGGAATCACACGATCTTTTACAAAAATCTGAACATGAATTACTTGAGGACTTTAGCAGACGTAAAGAGAAAATGAAAAACTTTCTGTTTATGAAGCAATCTAATGGTCTCGCTCATATTCAATTATCCAAGGAACAGCACCAAGCGCGAATGAAAAAAGAAGAGGAGAAGGGCCTCCAGTATTTGGAGGATCTTAAGCGTAAGGAATTGAAAAAAGTAGTTGCTCTAAGGGATCTCGAGGTCTCCAAACTTATTCAAATGAAAGAAAATGTACTTAATGAATTAAAAGGCGAAAAATCCAAAGTCTTTCATCACCTGAATGAATTGAAAAACTCACAAGAAGCTGAATTGTCAGAAAAGAGAAAAACGGTTCTTGAAAGTATACATTCTACTAAATTTCATCAAGAAAAAAGTTGGCATGAAGAATTGGCGCGAGAAAAAGATCTTTTTAATCGAAGTAAGAAAGACCGAATACGAAATGCAACTCAGGCGGTGATGAATGTTTTGATTGCAGAAATCGGTGCTCAGGGAGAAAAAGAGCAGATTCTAAAAGATAAAATACAAAGCACTCTTTCCATGGCAATTGATGGTCAAAATGCCCAAGCGATGAAAGAGGTGGATCAAATCCTTGACTTTAATCCAATGAAGCGTAAAAAAATAATTCCTGTTCTTAGAGCGTATTCTCTGCGAATAGGTGTCCCTGCTGCCGTCGCCATAATCTTTTTGACCGATGTCGCCTCCATTCGGTCGAGAATTGTTGCAGCTTCTCAAGACCTGATCAAGCAGCGTACTTCGGCATCAGAAATATATGTTCATCAGCAGAAGAATGAATGGAAACAAAAGCATACTTTTAATCCCTCTTTGACGGTTGGTTACAAACCCACTTATACGGAAAATGTCCTTTATACGAAAGATTTTGAAAAAGTGATGGAGAATGAAGAATTTCAAAATGACTGGATCTTAAAAGTTCACGACTTTATGGTAAAAGATTTAGAGCTCTCTGAAGACGTCGCAATCAATTATATTTCGGCTGAAGGGGCATTATTAAAAGAACTGTCATTGGCCAGAAAGGATCTCCACCCACAATTTCTTGAAGTTGGTATTAAAAAACTCACTGACATTGAAAAAACTCATCTGGGTTGGATCAATGAAAAAATCTCTGATCCTTTAAAAATGGAGAAGTTCTCACAATTTCGAAAAGATTTTTTTAATAACTTCTATCAAGACAAATTTGTTAATTCCCGAGGAATTGCCAATGATACCAAACCTTAAAAGATGAGGGTCTTTAGGCACGACATTTCTCGAATAGCGTAGGCGACACCCTCTCTGCCTGAGCCTGAGTCTTTAACTCCTCCAAACGGGAAATGCTCCATTCTAAGTCCTGGACCATCGTTTACGCAGAGGGCACCGACCTCTAGTTCAGCATAAAGCCTTTTGATGATTCTGAGGTCATTGGTGAAAATTCCGGCCTGTAGACCAAACCGAGACCGTTTTAAATCTTCTATCACTTGGTCAATTTTCGAAAATTTGATCAGAGGAAGAACTGGTCCAAAAGTTTCTTCTTTAAGCAGCGTAGATTCTGTATCCACTGATTCGATAAGCGTAGGGTGAATGATATTTCCTTCGCGTTTATTCCCAGCCAAAACCTTTGCTCCCATTTTTACTGCTTCATCTAGTCTGTGCATGATTTCATCAGCTGATTTTGTACTCACGACAGGGCCAACGAAAGTTTCCAATTTCATGGGATCACCCAAAATTAATTTTGCTGTTTCATTTATTAATTTTGTTTTTACTTCATCATAGAGTGAATCATGGATAAAAAGTTTTTTACTCGCGGTACAACGCTGGCCGGCCGTTCCAAAACGCTGATTAATAGCGGTAGAGATTGCAAGATCGATATCCGCGTCCGGCATAATGATAAGTGGATCATTCCCGCCTAATTCGAATAACAGTTTTTTTAGTCCTGCTTTTTGTGCGATCGCCTTGGCGGCTATTACTCCTCCCGTAAAACTAATACAGTCGATAGATAAATGACCTGTGATTTCACTCATGACTGGAATGTCTGGGTTGACCATCTGGAATGTTTCAGTGGGCATTCCTGCCTCATGGCAGAGCTTGGTCAGCAATTTTCCGGTCAGATAGTTCTGAGGTCCGGGCTTAAAAAGGATGCAGTTTCCGGCCGCGAAGGCAGGTCCAATTTTGTGAGCGGCTAGATTAATGGGGAAATTAAACGGGGTAATTGCCAAGACAATTCCCAGTGGAAAATGTTCTACAATACCACGCTTGTCTCTTTTAGGTGCAAAAGCATCAGAATTGAGAACTTCGCCGTTGATACGGATAGCTTCCTGTGAAGACAAAGTAATAGTCGTTATGGCACGGTCAATTTCGATTAAGCTTTCAGCTAAAGGTTTACCCATTTCTTCAGTTATTTGTTTGGCGAGGATTTCTTTGTCGCGTTTCATTAATTTTGCCAAATTTTCAAGAATTCCTGCTCTTTGAAAAGGGGCCATCTGGCGTTGAGTTTTTTTTCCCACTTCAAGAAGTTTAATTGCCGCGATGGCTTCATTAAGTGACGTATAAGTGACTTCTACAATTGACGCCAAGGAATAGGGATTAATTATTTTGTAAGACGTCAAAGGGAGCTCCTTGCTTTGAATGAAAATCTCTTCAGGTAAATTTTAATGCAATTTTTGGCACTAGAGAAGTTCAATTTGTTCAATAAGCGATTGCGTTTTGACCTGGATTCCTTTCCAGATAAAGATCTCATGCTGTGAAATGTTATTAGATTTTACTTTCTCTGCGGCAAGAGACTGAATGGAGCTAATACTCAACTTAAAAAGTTCGACTTGGTCCTTTTTAAAGAAATTACTTAAAGCGATGCCAGAAATTTCGCACTCAAAGGAATCAAGTGCTTTCCATGTATCAAGTTGTTCCGAATTTTTAATCGGGTTTGCCTTAAGGTATTCATCTATCGGCTCACACTTGAAATAGTTAGCATAAAGTGCACAGGCCTTCTCAGACGAGGGCTTTTTGAATTCCCGTCTACACTTGGCTTCTACCCCATACACCTCAAATACACCCGAGGGAGACTGGAGGGAATATTTAGCATTTTTAGAATAACCATTTTTAGAAAAAGAAAGCTCTTCAGTAATATGAATAAATCCATGAACTTCATCACCACTTGAATCCCTAATTGCCACGACGTCGCCCGGTTCAATTTCCTCATTAGGTGATCTTTCCCTGCATAAAGGGGATTCCATCCAGAATTTCATTTCTGGTCCGGTTGAATAGCGAAGATTAGGGAGAATACCAGAGGTGACAAGGGAAGAGTTCCAGCAATTGGGGCCATCACTCAGGGAGCAGACTTCCTGTTTTTCTTGCACAATTTGGGGAACAATTTGAGTCACGTTGATCGAGCAGTTTTCACTGCACGAACAAATATTTGGATTTAAATTCTTTAAGCTTGGATTTTTCCATCTGTGAATGGCATTGGCCTGTTTCATCAGTAGTGCGCAGCTTTTTCCTGTGAGAAAAATCTTTCCACTTTCTTTTTTTACTCCGACTTCCTGCCCTAGGGCGCAGGAAATTGAAAAGATATAGGCAACGAATAAATGAAATTTAAGCAGCTTGAGAATAGGAGTCTTCATTTGCTTCCACCGCTTGAGATTTATTCGCAGTGTGAGTCATCTCTAGCAAGTTCACAGGCGAGTAAAATTTGTCCTGAGTCAGCTCAGTATAAAGGTGGTCCTGCTCTTTAAAGCCGCCCCAGTTTTTTTTCTGCATCCAGTTGTAGGTAAAAAGAAAAGAAAGGCCTCCAGTCATCATCACTACTGACGAAAACATTGCCCACAAAAGTGAGGATCTGAAATTCATTTCCTGCATTTTAATTCTACTTTTCATTGCACTCATTCCCCAGCTTTGTCCTTGGTTAAAGAAAAAGCTAAAAAAGAAGTAACTCATAAATATCAAGGGTAGAAAATTAACAGTCAGTGTGGTGAATGGGATTTTTTCAAATGCATTTTGCAAGGAACTTGTGACCATGAAAGTGGTAAAGGAGATTTTTATAAAGCCTGCAACCATTATGGTGATAGTTGATATACCCATAAAATCAAAAAAGTACGCCGTGACAATTTTCCATGACGGGATTTCACCCTTGTGTACTGGAGTATGATCCAAAACGGATGATGGGATTTTTTTCTTCACGTTGGTGTAATCAAACAGATCAATCTCAGTCATAGGTACCTCTTTAGGACCTATCGGAACCTATGACCTAAATGTTGAACTAAACGTTGAGAATTTTAGTCTTCATATCCTGTAGCTTTTGAAGTGCCTGAATCGGGGTCAAATTCATAATGTCTAAGTTCTTTAAATCTTGTTCGATTCCCGTTAAGTACTCAGGAATACTTGGCGCCACCTCAAACATATTCAACTGATCGTTACCAAAGGAGATACGATCAACCAGCTCGAGGGAAGATGAATTTTGATTCTTTTCAAGTTCTTTAAGGATTTCTTTGGAACGCTTGAGTACGTCCTTAGGTAGGCCTGCCAATTCCGCCACATGAATACCAAAACTCTGAGTGGCCCCTTGCTCGATCAATTCGTAGAGGAATTGAACTTTGCCATTTTTTTGCTCAGTTCTGACCGTGAGATTTTTTGCCTCAGGTAAGCTCTCAACCAGGGCAATTAATTCATGATAGTGGGTTGCAAAGAGGGTAAGTGCTTTTAATTTTTTTACAAAGTGCTCAACTAGGGACCAGGCTATCGAGAGACCATCATAGGTTGAGGTCCCGCGTCCAATTTCATCCAGAATAATTAACGATCTATCTGAGGCGTGGCGCAGGATTTCGGCGGTTTCTGCCATTTCTACCATGAAGGTTGATTGGCCACGTATGATGTCATCTGAGGCACCGAGACGTGAAAATAAGTAATCACACACTCCAAGCTCAGCAGAAGCTGCTGGAACAAAGCAGCCCAGTTGGGCGAGGTACTGAATAATGGCAGTTTCTCTCATCACCGTTGTTTTACCGGCCATGTTTGGGCCCGTAATTAGACCAAAGAAGCATTTTTCATTCAGGGCCATGTTGTGAGTCACAAAACTATCACGAATGTTGGCCTTGATTAGCGGATGCCAGGCTCCCTGGATTTTAATGATTTTTTTATCCCCATGAAGAACGGGACGAATAAAGTTTTCTTGAAAACAAACCCAGGCAAGAGACTGGGCTACATCAATTTGAGCAAATCGTTTCGCAACATCAAGTATCAGATAACCGTGATCCGCCATTTCTAAAGTGATCTTAGCAAAAATTTCTCGCTCAAGTTTAATCAATTTATCTAAAGCCGAGGTCACATCTTTTTCAAAGGCTTCAAGCTCTGAAGTGATATACCTTTCATTATTAACGAGTGTCTGGCGCCTCTGGAAAGTTTTAGGAACTTTAGAAAGATGAGAATTTGAAATCTCAATGAAATAACCTGAAATATTATTGTGTTTGATCTTAAGATTGCTGATGCCAGTATTTGCTCGGTACTTAGTTTCAAGTTTTAACAGTTCATCTGCCGCCGAATCTGAAAGTGAAGCTAAACGGTCTCTTTCTTTAGAGGCTCCCGCACGAATTAAGTTCCCTTTGTCGGGATGTGCGCCCATTTCGTCACTGATAGTGTCGCGGATCTCACGCGCCAGCTTACGAAGAAATTCAATGTCTTTTTTAGGTAGTTTTTGAAAGAAGTTGAATTCTTCTTTTTCCATTTCTGATTCTATTTCAAAAAAGATCTCTATCGCCAACGCCATGTTAATCATGTCACCGGCCGTAACTTTTTGAGTTGAGACCTTGGCCATGATTCGGTCCATGTCCCTGACATTCTCTAATTTACTGCGCAGAGTTTTTAAGAAAGGATTTTTTTTCATTAATCCTTCAATCAAGTCCAGTCGTTTGTTAATGACGTTAAGGTCACTCGAAGGAGACTGGAAGTATTGGCGAAGATTTCGGGCACCCATGGAGGTTTTTGTTTTATCCATGTAGCCAAGAATGGAGTGGCTCTCCGTTTCGCGTGATCTGGGGAAAATTTCAAGCCCTGCAAGAGTTGAATAAGTGACCTTCATGTTTTCATCATTATTGATAATTCTGAAGGGACGTAGATGCGAAATTTTTTCAATCGTCTGAGTCGAAGTGACGTAGTAACTAACTGCTCCCAGAGGCGAGAGGACACCTAGGTTTTGTGCAATGATTCCATCACGCTGATAGGTGGGAATTAGTTTCTGAATATAAAAAGCAGTGTGTTTTTCTTCAAAATATTCCTGACTCAAGTGGGTTTTGAGAACATCAATCGAACTCAAATATTCTTCTAAAAGAGGAAATTTATCCCATTGACCAAGATAAGAAATAAATTCTTTAGGCTTGATCATCATAAGTCGTTCACAGAACTCTTCGATGTGTTTAAAAGTGAGGCCAAAGAAGTCACCGGTAGTAAAATCTAAGAGTACGAGTGTAAAAATATGGTCCTGATAAAAACCAGAAGCGATAAATTTATTTTCCATCGCAGAAGTTTTATCAA
>CANFNN010000112.1 GCA_947448095.1 Bacteriovoracaceae bacterium
ACCAGTGCCAAGAGTGATGAGAATAAAATCTGTCAGATCTTTTCCTGCACCCCATTTTTTCTCACCAACTGCGGCCAGGTTGGCATCGTTTTCGATCACCGCCGGACATTTGAAATAGGTTTCAAATAATTTTTTTAAAGGAACATTTTTCCAACCTAAATTGGGTGCATGGTCAACTGAACCCGTAAAATAGTTGGCCATAGGCGCACCGGCCCCAAGGCCCACAATACTTGCGTCACCGAGCTTCATATTCATTTCATGCGTCAGCATGGCCTCAGATTCCTGAGCCAATTGCTCAATAAAGTGTGCTGGATCATCCGACTTAGCAGTGGGAATCGTCCGGAAGCTGAGTAGCTTTCCATTTATGTCAAAAATTCCCATTTTGGTGTTAGTTCCACCGATATCAATTCCGAAGGCAATTTGGTCTTTGTTCATGGCCAAAACGCTATCATGGAAGTGAGGACTCGGCTATAATCTGTAGATGATGTTTTCTAGACCATGAGGGTCAAAAATTGAAACCTGTAAATCTTAACCAGTTGTTATTTCATTCTCAATCGGTGGCGACATTGAGTTTTTTTCAGCCTCATCAGGCGAGTCTTGATGCTCTGGAGCCATTCCTTGATGACATGCAATTGCAGCTTACCTTGAGGGGGAAAACCTCTCTGGCCAAGCTGCTTGATAAGAATAAAATAAATATTCGAAAAATTTTAAAAAACAGTCCTAGTAAATCGCATGGATTTTTTCTGTCCGAAAAACTTCAGGGATTTATATCGCTGGAAACCGTTGTCGAATCCTATTGCATTATTGGGAACAGTTTTCATGTTCGGCCTCTCTTAGAGGAGCTGTTTGTTAACCCTGAATACCTTGTGGTGAATGTTTCGTTGTACGATATTAAAGTTTATCGGGGAGACTTTCAGCATCTCGAGATCATTCAACAATATGAGTTTGAACAACTCGCAATCGACATGAAATCCAGATTGTTTTCTCCAAAACACGTCGGTCTCATTCCTTATAAATCAATCCTTGCATTGAAAACCATTGCCCAAAATATTATGGAATTAACTCAGTACGATTCAATTCCCGTTTTAGTCACAGGCCTTGAAGAAATGAAGGATATTTTTCTTAAATATTTCTCGAACACCTTTGGAGTTATTTCTCATATTGAAGAAGATTTTTATGAAAAAACCTGTGTCGAAATTCTTGAAAAATGTAAGAACTCAAGATTTGCGGTGATGGATTTTTATTCAGCAAGATTTAAAGATCGACTAAAGAAGATGGTTCGCTCCAAGAGATTAATAACAGATTTAAGTGAAATCATTCAAGCAACCATGAATGGCAAAGTTTCGCAACTTGTCCTACCCACAGAGCGTAAAGTTTTTGGGATTATCAATTTTGAAACAGGTGAGTTTGAAATTCACAAAAAAATTCAAAAGAAAAATGCTTCCGTTGATATTTTAAATGAGCTTGCCGAAGAAGTGATGAATCAAGGTGGTAAAATTCAGGTCCTTGCTCCCCATTTCTTTCCAGAAGATTCTGATGTTTTGGCCATTTTAAGAGGTTAATGTATGAAAATCTTTCCTTATCTTGAGTATTCACCAGAAATTGGGAAACGCATTTTTATAGCAGATGGTGCAAAGGTCATTGGACGTGCCATTTTAGGAGATCACGTTAATATCTGGTTCAATACTGTTATTAGGGCGGATGTAAATTCCATTCGTATTGGTAAAAATACCAACGTTCAAGATATGTGCATGTTTCATGTAACAGAAATTAATGATGTGGTGATTGGAGAGAATACTTCTTTCGGTCATAGTGTGGTCTTACATGGTTGCAATATCGGAAACGGCTGCTTGATAGGAATGGGTGCCATTATTTTGGATGGTGCAGAAATTGGTGATCACTCATTAGTCGCTGCTGGCTCTCTAGTCTCGCCAGGAAAAAAATTTCCACCAGGCAGTCTTATTAAAGGCAGGCCGGCCCAGGTTGAGAGGCCCCTTACCCTTGAGGAGGTCGAAAGGGTGTCCAATCATTATCAAGCTTATTTAAAATATAAAGAGCAATACCTAAGCATGGAAGATGGGGCAGAAAAAAAAAAGGGTTTGATCCCTGATTTGAAATTATTCTTTAAGCAAATCAAACGGCACAATCTGTTTCTCTTATCCTCATCTATTTCTTATTACGCGACTCTTGGTCTTGCCCCGATGCTTTTGATCCTTATGGGACTGGCAGCTTTGATTGGTGAGGATATTCAGTCTAAGATTCTTGAACAAGTCTCTCTTATTGCTCCTGACGTCTCTCAAACGCTGAATCTTATTTTTAAGAATCTTAAAAGTAGAGTTGATTTGGGGTCCCTCTCAGGAGTATTCGGATTAGGTTTTTTGCTTTTTTTGGCATCATTCGTTTTTATGCAGTTGAGATATTCATTAGATGTTATCTACGGGGATAACGTACACTTTAGGCCAAAATCTTTTTTTCAGGCGATTAAAGAAAGAGGTCTCTTAATGCTTGTCGTTGTTGCTATGTGTGTGCTTTTTGCCAGTTCGCTTTTGATCAATCCGATCTTCGAGTATGTATTCTCTTCTCGTTTTGCAAGCGCCGAATGGAGAGGTTTTGTTCAGGTGCTTTTAAACTTTTCTATTCTTTTTACTTTGTTCACTGGACTCTATCTTTTTACACCAACTAAAAGAAAAAAAATGAGCGACTGTGCTCAGATGTCTTTAATAACTTCTGTGGCTTTTCTCATTGGGAATATTCTCACGGGGTTCTATATGAAGACCATTGCAATTGATTCACTTTACGGCGCTGCTGGCGCACTTTTGATTTTTTTGCTTTGGACTTATTATTCATCTTTGACACTTTTTATGAGTGTTGAGATTTTTGAGTTTCTTAAAAGAAAAAAGGCTCCTTAGAGGAGCCTTTTTTTATTTCTTAAGATAAGTATAGCTTTTGAGACAAGCTTCATAGAAATCAGTCAGATCCACACCCTCACGAGGGCGAATCTTACCACGCTTCACTTGTAAATCTACGTTGGCCTTCATGGTTTGGGCCAAGGTCTCAGGATTGTACTGAAGAGAGGCAAGCACGTGACTGGCCTTATTTCCGTAGATAACTTCTTCAATATAAAAGTCAGTTGGATCATCATCATCACAAAAAACATGGACTTCGTTCAATCGACCAAAGCAGTTATGGTTATCACCCATAATATCTTGGTAGGCACCAGTCATGAATAAACCGATGTAATAGTCGTCCCCGTTATTCAGCTTATGCAGGGGCATGGTATTAGTGGGACCATCGGCAGATAGGAATGTATCAATTTTTCCATCCGAGTCGCAGGTTATATCTACCAGCGTACAAAGCTCGGTTGGTTTCTCATTCAGTTTATGAAGAGGAACGATGGGGAGGATTTGACCGATGGCCCAAGTATCCGGAGCTGATTGGAAAATGGAAAAGTTACACAAGTATTGTGAGGCCATCTGGTTTTTCAACAGAAGAATTTCATCCGGAGCGTATTCATCTTTAGATGCATGATCCACAATTCCCTTACAGATCTTCCAGTACATCGTTTCGAGTTTTGCTCTCTCATCAAGTGAGAGAATACCAAATTTAAAGGCTGCAACTGACTCTTCTTTGAGTTTTGTGGCATCGTTAAATACATCTTGATAGTTTTTTTCCGTAAGCTCTGTTTGAAGCTCACGCATATTTGTCACAAGAATATTTTCGCTGACAACTTTATCAACGTTATACGTTTCATTTCCAATTTCCAGAGCGCCAAACACGTTCGTCACCACACACGAGTGGTGAGCAGTAATGGCACGTCCAGATTCGGACACGATATTTGGATGTGGAACATCTTCCAAGTCACAGACCTGCTTCAGAATATAAACAACATCGGCCACATATTCTTTAGTAGTGTAGTTTGTAGATGAAGGGGAGTTTGAACGTGTTCCATCGTAATTAACACCAACACCACCTCCGACATCGAAAAATTCAAGTTTAGCGCCCTCTTTATAGAGTTTAGCGTAAATACGAGCACCTTCAGAGATGGAATCTTTGATCGTTTTAATATCAGGAATTTGAGAACCGATATGAAAATGGAAAAGTTTTAAGCAATGAGTTTTATCAATTGATTTGAGGTATTTTACGGCCTGAAGAATCTCTGTAATGGTGAGACCAAACTTTGCGTAATCTCCGCCTGAAGAAGCCCATTTTCCAGATGATTTTGTCGCAATCTTGGCCCGAAGACCAATTAAGGGTTCAACACCAGTTTCCTGAGCAAGTGCCATGAGGTCAATTAGCTCAGTGTATTTCTCAATAACGACAATAACTTTTCTTCCGAGCTGAATTCCCAAAAGGGCCAGACGTAATAAATCTCTATCTTTGTAACCATTCACAACGGTGAGTGAATTTTGATTGGTATTCATGGCCAGAGCAGCGATCAGTTCTGGCTTAGATCCTGCCTCAAGACCGTAGTTATAAGGCGCACCAGCATCAACGATTTCTTCCACTACTTCTCGCATCTGGTTTACCTTAATTGGGTAAACTCCATAGTACGTTCCAGTAAAGCGAGCTTCTTCCACTGTTTCACGAAATGTTTTATTGAGATTCGTGACTTGGGCACGAAGAATGTCGTGAAATCTGATTACTGTTGGGAAAGGAATTTTTTTATCCTTCATTTCCTCAACGACTTCCATGATGTTAATCAATGGGCCATTTTCTTTACGAGTCGGATTGATGCAAAGGTCACCCTTGTCATTCACCGTAAAATATCCTTCACCCCAACGACTGATTTGATAAATATCGTTGGCGTCCTGAGTGGTCCATTCTTTAATGGCATCAAGATTATGGAAACGCGTGAATTGTGGTTGTGGTGTCTTCAACTCAATAACCCTCCGGAAAAGCCTTTTATAATTACCCGCACTATAAATGAAAAGTTGCGAGTAATAAAACAGTTTTCCGGAAGGTGGTAAGTTTTTTTACTGTCGGCCAAAGTCCCGGGTCCCACTTGAGCCACCTCGACTGAAGATGTAGTCCTCTTTCTTTTGCTCCTCTTGGGTGCTGGAGACACTTCTTCCCTCGTGGGAGGCGCAGGCAGTGATGAAGAGAGCTGCTAGTGTGATGAATAAGATGTGTGATTTCATGGTCAACCTCCTTGTCGTCCTTAGCTCTTATGATGCGAGTGCTATGCCAACCGGGGTGAGAGCTGAGAAGGGCTTTTTGACTAGGCGCAATTAAAAGTGACCCCGATCCAGTGACATAAGTTTACCACTCGAGGTGTCATCTTGACCAGGATACCTAAGTATCTTGGGAGGTTATGAGTTTAAGTAGGTTTCTTTGTTCTTCAATGGAAAGTGGCTTACTTTCCTCGGCGTTTGATCGACGCAAATTGCTTGCATGGATGACATTGTCCAACATTCGGATTTTTTTGGTTAAATTCGCTCCTATTCGGTTATACCAAGTTGGCAGATGGCCCGATATTTCCTGTTTAGGAATCTGAATCATCTTGCACTTATCGATGGTCACCACATAGCTAGCACGAGGTCTTCCGTCAAAAAAAGAAAGCTCCCCGATAAATTCTCCTGCTGATATCCGGGAGATCACTTTGACCTGGCTTCCAGAGACGGTACAAACTAGGAGTTTACCGGCCTGGAGAAAGTAGAGATCCGAAGAGGGATCACCTTCGCGGCAAATGATGGTATTTGGTTCAAAGTCTAGAGCGAATCCTTGCACACCAAGCTCCTAAAGTTTAAGGATCTGTTTAATGACCAGTCCTAATTGTTTCATCCCCTTATCGTAATATAAATTTTGGGGGTAGAGTTCATCGAAGAATGTCGTATTTTTGTTCCATTCATTTTCTAGAAGTTTTGAAAAATCAAAGAGAATGACTTGGTGGTTTCGTGCCACTTTGCGGATAATTGAATTATAAACTTCGGTTGCTCGCCATGGTTCACAATCAAAGGCCGTCGCCTGTAACATGGCTTTTTTGGCTTCATCAACTAGCCCTAGGCGATAGGAAATCTGCCCGTGGGTAAAGAATAACTGAGCGTTTCCTGCATAAAGTTCTATTAGTTTTGAGGATCTTGCATAGGCGGCTTTTGGATTGTTCGCTGACAGCTCTTCATTAATGTCACTCAGGTCCTTTTCCATGTCTATTGTCGAAGTGAATTCACATACCTTTCTAGGCGCAATATCCAGATTAAGAGGAGTGGTTGTAAGTATCAAAAGAGAGTTGCGATCTTTACTTAAATTGACGAGCTGAATGAGCTGCTGCTCGAATAATAAGAGCTCAGTTTCAAGTCTTGCAAGATAATCACTTTCTGGAACATCCACCAGGAGAGAGGGAGTTTCTTCCAGTTTAATTCTTGAATGAGGTTCATAAACTAATCTTGAAAGCCATGGGTAAAGAATGAGAGCCGTTTCGATTCTATCGTCTTTGTATAATGCAAAATTCTTTTTGATGATATTGGCGTTTTCAGGCTTAAATTTCAGCTCCTGAAATTCTTCACTCGCTCCTTGATAGATCAGTATCTGAGGCCACTGAACAAGTGATCTTAGCTCATGCAGAGTTCGATGAAGACCGTGGCCATTTTTAGCAAGAGACTGGATTTTAATCGGTTTTGCCAGATTCACTGAAATAGCAGAAGCAAGCTCAGTGCTAAACTTGGCAAAATAAGCACCCATCCGGTCTCCGGTAATGAGTATGGGAGAATCCAATTTAATTGTCGTAGCTTGGGCCTGAAACTCATAGGGATAGGGGAAAACTTGCTCGGGATTCTTGCGGTAGCGGTCAAACACCAGAAAACCACCAGTTAGAAGACCTGCCGAGACCAGTATAAAAATTAGTGAGAGTGCTTTTTTCATCTAAGAATAGTTTAACTTACAGGTGGATTTTGGTAAATGGTTGGTTGGAGTTTCAATTTATGTCACATGCATTTCCTGAGGTTTTGGCCCCGGCCGGAAGTCTCGATAAATTAAAAGTCGCCGTTCTCTACGGTGCTAACGCTGTTTATGTCGGCGGTCAAAAGTTTGGCCTTCGAACAGCAGCTGACAACTTTACTCTGGATGAACTCAGAGAAGGTGTGAGTTTTGCCCACAATAGAGGTGCAAAAGTTTACGTCGTTTTAAATTCCTTTCTGCATGACAAGGATCTTTCTGAACTTCCAGAATTTGTAAGCTTCCTTAGTGAAATAAAAATTGATGCAGTTATTGTATCTGATCTAGGTGTAGTGAAAACCGTATCAAGTTTATCTAGCATTCCCATCCATATCTCCACTCAGGCCTCAACCCTTAACGTGGAAGCGGCCAAATTTTGGAAATCCATGGGGGCCTCCCGTGTGGTTGTGGGAAGAGAGCTCAGTGTAAAAGAAGCTGGCAAAATCAAGCGCGAAGCAGGCATTGAAGTTGAAATGTTTATTCATGGTTCTATGTGCATGGCCTATTCAGGCCATTGTGTGATTTCTAATTTTACCCAAGGCAGAGATTCCAATCGTGGAGGATGCGCTCATTCGTGTCGTTTTGAATACTCGCTGGATATGGGACTAGATACTGAAGAAAAGAAGAAAGCTTTTTTCATGAGCTCCAAAGATCTCGAGGGACTAAGAATATTACCCGAATTTATTAATGAAGGAATTGATTCCTTGAAAATAGAAGGACGCATGAAGAGCCATCTTTATGCTGGGACTATGAGTAAAGTGTATTCAGAAGCTCTTAAATATTACCGTGAGCATGGAAATTTTCTTTCTGATGATCTTTTATACTGGGAATCAGAGCTAAAGAAAGTTTCCCACCGCGCTTATTCAAATGCCAGCTTAGTTGAGGCAGCTGGAGCTGATAGTATTTTTAATGAAAGAGAAAATACCGAAACCGAGTGGCAGATGGCGGGAACCGTTATCGAAGCTTCACCCAAATCAGGCATCGTTATTGAGGTGAGAAACGCTTTTAACCAAGGTGATGAACTGGAAATTCTTCCTTTCGAGGGTCAGGCAATCCAAGTTGTCGCAAGTGAGATCACTGATATTATGATGAAGCCCGTTTTAAGAACGAGACCATCGACTCTGATCAAGCTTCCGTATCGGCCAGGAGTCCTGAGTCTTCACTTAGTTCGGCAAAAGGTGAAGGTATGAAACTCACTACCTTTGCTCAAAATTTGAATGATCTTAACCTGATTAAAGATCAGGGATTAGATGAAGTGATATTAGGTCACCAAGATTTTTCTCGTTTTGGAAAGCTTAAGACTGAAGAATTCTTAGTCCTTTCAAAACGGGCCAGAGAACTGGGGCTTAAGGTTATTTTTGAATGGGATATCCTCATGACTGAAAATACCTTTGTGAAGCTCAGTCAGGATATCGTCACTTTCATAGACGGCTTTGATTCCCTGCGTGTTCAGGATCCAGGGGCCCTTGAATGGGGATTTCAAAATACAGATAAGCCTCTGCAGTTTATTGCAGAAAATGGAAATCATAATCTTCCAGGACTTGAAGGCTGGATTGATCACGTCCAAGGCAGAATGGAGAGGATAGCACTTTCCATCGAACTGCCAAAAAATAAGATTGAAGAATATGCCCGAACTCTAA
>CANFNN010000113.1 GCA_947448095.1 Bacteriovoracaceae bacterium
AATCAATGAAGGAGCTATTACTCCTTTCAAAAGACCTCGCGATTACTGAAATCATTAAAAACGTATCCACTAGAACTCAGGTGAAACAAGACCAGGAGAAAGTTTACTCACATGCTCTTTCTCAAGTCAGCCTAGGTCTTTTCTTGAATTCACTCCAAATCAATTTCCCAATGTGGGTTGATACGATTGAAGGCAAAACGATTCCAACGGCAAGTCTTGAGCAGGAAGAAATCATCAGTTGTAAGTACTATGGGGATTTTTTAGAGTCGCTTTCACTGTCGCACTGGCTGGCCCAGGATAATAATAAAAATATGCGTTGGGATCAAATACTTTGCCCTGACTTTAAAGGCTTTGAATTTGTTTCCGGAAACTTTGCCAAAATTTGTAATGAGCTTCAGTTCTTAACTTTCTTGGTGAGTAAGGCCGAACATCAAGGTGAAAAGCCTATCGAGTACATCTGTAAAATTATGGGTGGCCACTTTAGAAACAGAAAAAACACGAATGCAAGACAGGGCTTACTGCTAGAGAACAATCCTTTTTATTGTTCGGTATATGACAGAGTTATACTTAATCTTTGCCACTTTCCTAAAAACAATCCTCAACATTATTTGATGACACAGATTCTGGACCAGGTTAAGTATCTTAAGAATAACGGTTATTTATTTGTGCTTTCCAACAAAAAACTTTTCGTTCCCTCTCTACGGGATCGCTTAGAACCCATTTTAAAAGACTTAAAAGTGGAAGCGATCTTTGACCTTGAACACGTCAAAGGCAAAGGTGAACTCGGTAGCTACATTTATGTTTTCCGCAAGTGCTCGCAGCCAATGAGTGCTCAAAAACAACTTTGCTCTTATTTCAGAATCTCGGCCGATCTTAATACATTTCAAGAATTCTCATCTATTACTGAACATCTGAGATCATTTTATCTCGCTCATTTGACTGAGATGCCATCAATGGCCCAGATCGAATTCACGGATTCTTTTAGACTTGAATACTACCAAGAGGCCATGGTCAATGGAATGCTGATCCATTCTACCAATGAGGATTCCTCTAGGATCACACATCCGGCATTTTTTAAGAGCCTTCTCAACTCTTGCGTCACTCTTGAGACATTATTTGAAATAAAATCACTTTCGTTGAATGAAAAACAAAACCAAAAAGAGAACTCCCTCAATATTGGTCTTAAAAAAGATAATTCTTACTTCCTTGTCGTGGACTTTAGAGGCAGTGAAGTTAATCTTGAATTGCATCCCATAGATACCTTACGCTCTATTCATTCAGATTACGGTGAAACACTTTGTAGCTATTTTGAACTACATCCTAAACTTCAGGGACTTAATCCAAATATATTACGACATTATTTTATCACTCCCATTGGTAAACAAGTAACCAACCTCACCTTCACTGGTGGACCGAGTCTTGTTAAGGGATCACTCTCTAAGTTGTTAGTGCCTAAATTTCTATCCGACAATCAGCCACTCCCCGCAAACCTCAGGGGAACATTTGATCTCTTTGAGAAGACGGAAGAAGAATTTCTTGAAATTTCTCCTCAAGAATTATTGAAGTCATTTAACCATATCGATCAAATTACCCGCGATGTACTGCCCAAACACGCCTGTGAAATTCTCTCTCATTATTCAAACTTTGAACGGACCCTCAATTCACTGATTTGGAAAATGGACGACAGTCGATACGGGCACAAGATCAGCTTTAATAATCCTATGATTCAGGCCAAGCTTGTTCAAAAACAAACCAAACCGATGTATCCAGATAATCAAGAGATCTACCTAGAGTTTGTAGAAGGCTCTTCACCTGTTGATATCCACCTTCCACTGACACAGACCCAAATGAAAGTCACCCATGATGGGGACCTCAAGCTTTATTCATTGGAGCTCATGTCCAACGAAAGAGTCATAGTCAGATTACATGCAGAAGAATTGATTATTCTTTTCATCAACTTCCTACTGACTCATGCGATAAACGTTTCTCTATCAAAAATCCTCAAAGCAATTCATGTTCCTTCTTTAAGTGACTTGAAACTCATTATCGAAACCAACCAGGACTTAAAACAAACCTATCAATCACTTTTAAGCAGAGTTCAATCTTCGATGCTCATGGCATTTAAGATCAACGTCAGTTCTAAGAGGTCTGTTTGAAGATTGTAGTCCAAAGAGTTCAGGAAGCTGAAGTTCAGGTGGACAACGAGGCCGTAGGAACAATTGGTAATGGTCTTTTACTTCTCGTTTGTTTTGAACAAGGCGATGAGGAATCGGCGATTAACAGAAGTGTCGATAAAATCAGTAAACTCCGAATTTTTGATGATGGTGATGGAAAAATGAATCTTGATATTCACGCCATCAAAGGTGAAATTCTGTCCATCAGTCAGTTCACACTCAGTTGGGATGGTTCAGGTGGACACAGACCTAGCTTTGAGAAGTCTATGCCTCCCCAAGAAGCCCGTTTAAAGTATGCGTTGTTTAATCGAGAGTTGCGGGCCAGAGGTTTGGTGGTAAAAGAAGGCCAGTTTGGAAGCTTTATGAAAGTATCACTGGTCAACGATGGACCAGTGACATTTGTTCTTCAATTCTAATTCATCATTTCGCGCGCAAGGTCTTTCTTCTTACCTTTTACTACTGAAACAAGATTCTTATTTGATTTTGCATCTCGAAGAACTCTGTTCACGGTGAAGCGAATTGCCATTCCCGTAATCATTCCAGAGCGGTCAGTTTTATTTTCAATGTACCATGCAGTATTGGTTTCTTTCGCCATTTCTCTCAGGATCATCATGTTCATGTCCATTGAATCCGCAGAAATACTTTGATTATTCTGGCTAAAATCGAGCTCTGAAGCTGTGAAAGTGTTGCCAGCAAGAAACAAGTTAATCACAGATCGGTCAGAGTGAATCTGGTTAGAAATAATGATTGGTTTTCCATCATTTCTTCTGCTCGCGAGTTTATTGATAGCTGCGTTCAACATCTGCTCAAACCCTTCAAAGCCCACGGCCAGAACCACATCTCTGACGTCACTAACCTGAATTAAATCTTTTGGATTAATATTTTGAATCGAAACTAATACTTCTTTAAATGTCGTTTTAGGCCCACTGAAATTTTCTGGAACATTTGCAGCGAAAACTTCTTCTTCCACAGCATTGGATTCATTTTTATCTTCGTGATGAGCAGACCTTGAGGCCATTCGCTCCAGCAGATCCCCGTGATAGTCCTTAAATATTTGAGCACTAATTGGCAGTCCTTGAGTCAGTAATCCTCTCTCAATAATCTGATCAACCATAGCGCCAACGTTAGCTTGACCGGTTTTTAACAAATTAAGAGCTTTCTTTTCAATTTCTGATTGAAGTTGAATCCGGTTAAATTCTTTAAGTGAAAGCAAGCTGATCGAAAGTACAAACATCAACAGACCAAGACCCATGAGAACTTCATCACTCGCCTGAACTTCACGCAAACGAGCGTTGGTTACATCGATTTCATCAACCAGATTAATTTTGAGATTTTCCATCTGAGAAAATTTAGCAGACAAAGGATTAAGTGGAGCATCTAAATTTTGTCCCGCAACCATAGGACTGTGGGTGCGGACAACGCTCTCGTGAAACCAGTGAACATCTGAAATCAATTTATTCAGAGTTTCAAAACCTTTGCCGATATTTTGTTTGAATGGGTTAATGCCTTTAATTGTTTCGCTTAGACATTCATCGGAAAGTCCCATGAAGCCACGATTGAGATAGGGCGACTGAATATCTTTAATCATTAAGGCTGTGAATGTTTGTGAGATACGGTTAAAACAAGTGCTGACGCCTTGGTTTAAAACATTCACACGATCCAACTGTGATTGGTTGGACTGGTAATGCCAAAAAGCTCCCAAGGTCATCAACAATCCAAGTCCACACATCATGAGAATTTTAGGCGAAGAAATGCCAAGTAATTTTTTCATAGTAAACAACATCCTTATTGTTTTCAGAGGCGCAAAATAACTAATTTTCCTCGGTTATTGTCTCTTTTTCAGTCCCTTTGAGTCAAGGCAGGAAAACATATCTGACTAATACGATCAGTCTGTGGAATTTTCACTAATCCCTATGCTACATTGCTTCCTGTTACATCTTTAAGCTATGATCCTGCTTAGGAGTCCGTGGTATGGCTGGGCAGACTTTAAAATTAGAAATCAAAATCAACTATCCCATTTTTTTGGGCTTAACTTGTTTTGCCCATATTTTACTTTTTATCCTGCTTCAATCCCCTTCCTCGACTCAAGATAAACGGGTCTCCCAAGTGAAACGAAATCCGATTAAGATCCATTCTCTCGGAGTCAAAAATGCTAAGAGTGACAGCAGTGTTTACCTTAAGCCTGAAATACCTACCCCTGCTCATGTCGCAAATAAACCAGCTCCCAAAAAGCTAAATTTAAGTGACTTAATGGCCTCACCTAGCCCCATGAAAGCTTCTCCGAAAACAGCCCAGACATCTCTAAGACCTGGTCAGCTGCCTAAACCTACTCCTGCATTAAGTGGAATAAAATATGGAGTAGATGAATTTAAAAAGATGGCGAGCGACCCGATGCTTCAGGGGGCGGCCAACGTTCTCAATTCTAGACGGGTGGCCTTAAATTTTGAACTTCCTGAGGGCAAGAAACTTAGTGAACTCAATGAATCGGAGCTCAAGCTCTATAGTTTCCTAAGAAGAGGAGCAATGAAGTACGTCGCTTCCCTTTCGGCCGAAATCCAAGAATTTGAAATGAAAAATCCACATCTTCATTTTCCTTTAACCGATGATAAGCAAATAATGACAGGAAGATTGGTCTTTGATTCTCAAGGAAATCTGAAGCAAATTAAAATGGTTCGCTGGACAAATATTGATAAGCTACAGACATTTTTTGAAAGCGTTCTTAAAAGATTAGATACACTTCAAAATCCACCAAAAGAACTTTGGGCGCAGGACGGAGAATTTGCAGTTTTCGTGACTCTTCAAATCAACGGTTAACCCATTCTTCCCAAGAATTCTTAAGCCTATCCATGAAATTTTTTGGCTCTTGTTTGAGTAAGTTGAAAATAGAAAGCTTCATTTCATTATTTAATGACTCAGCTGTTTCCTGACTCATGACCGGTGCAGGGATCAGACTTTTCAAAAATAAAATTTCTTCTTCTTTCTTTTTTATCTGTGACTCAAACTCTGGATGAGTTCTCACATAGGCTTCAAATTCGGATTTATCGTCAGGAGATAAGGATCCATCAATAAAACCAATGATTTTTTTTTGATATTTAGAATCCATGGGATTGAGATTTTTTTCGATCACAGCTGAGCTCCCTGATTAAAATCATTTAAAAGCAGAAACCTTCCATTATGAATTTTTTCAATCACTTCATAACGAGGCATACCTGTAATGTCTTCAATCTCTTCAACCGTAAACTGAAAATCATACCGAAGACTAATGACCATTCTAACTTTCGGTGCCAGGCCATAAAAAGAGTGAAAATCTTTAGGTTGGCTAAATTTAGTCTGATCCACTAATTGCGAAGAACGTCTCACTCCAATCTCACCCATGTAGCGAATGATTCCTTTGAAGGAACTTCGACGTTGAAGCTGAATATCTTTCTTGGAAAGTGATTCAAGATCACTTGCTGCAAGAATTTTTTTCTTTTCTTTAATGAGGTAGGCATTCAGAGAGTCGATGACCAATTGCTCGGCCTGAAGATCATCTGGTATGAGCCTATAGGCCAAACGATAAAATTTTTCTGTAAGGGGTTGGAGAAGCTGGTAAAAATCTTTTCTTTTCATAGATGCCTATTGTACCCATTTGACTCAGAAGGGTTCAAGTGCCCATTATCTATTAATTTCTGTCAGTCTTTGTCGTAATTTCTAGAGGTTACCTCCTACTGCCCCGAATTCTATCAAGTTTTTCCGCATAACTTCCGAATAGTTCGAAGAGAAAGACTAAATCCGGGTATTAATCCGCATTGAAGGTAACGTATGAAGCAAAAAACATTTTTCCTAATGCTAGCATTTTTCACTCTCATTTTGAGTGGATGCCAGCAAAAATCATCGACTAAATCATCCAGCAGCTCCAACCCTAGCAGCATCAGTTGCGCCGGTCAGGCCTATTGGACGACCCCCGGTTGCGTTGGTTATTGCCAAAACAGTCCTACCAGCTATGCCTGTAATGGATCAACGACTGGAACTACGGCCGGTGGAACAACGGGTGGCACTACGGGTGCAAACTGTAGCGTTTATCCTATTCCTAATACCTGTGCTCAATACTGCCAACAAGTGCCTAGACCTTACGGCTGCCTTTCTAACGGATCAAACTGTACAGTCACTCCGAATGCAGCGGGCTGCCCGGGTGCCTCTGTCACAATCAATCCTTATTGGGGAATTCAATATCCTCCTACTGGTGAGCCACCAGCAGGAACTTGTTCAGAACCCTATGCTCCACAAGGTCTTCCTAATGCTTTTGAAACCCGTAAGGGAACAATCACTCTTGCAGGTTTAACAACGGGAAGTATTGAATACAATCCTCTGACGGCTTCGAACCTGCTTAACACATCACCTATGTTGAAGAGTGTGGCGCAAGCGAAAATTTTCTTTATGACTGATTCGGTTTTGAAAGTGCGCATAAAAGTGAAACCACAACCTGCGGCTTCTCAATCATCTACCATGTGTTACGGACGAAATATGCCAGGAGTAACAATTCCTGGTTACACGAAACTTCAGTATTACGTAAAAGTCTATGGAGTGAGTGAAGGCACTGCTGTGACCTTGCTTGATACAATGGGTCCGTTCTCAACTGGCGTGAACTCTTGCTCTGATGCAATTGATCTTTCTAGTTACCAAGAACAAAGCCCGACAGGTGTGGCGATTGCTATTGACCAGGTCAAAGCGAATCAAAATTGTTCAGGCTCTTATTGGACAAGCTCAGGCTTTGCAAACTGTAACGTCTATAAAAACGTTCGTTCGTTTGATTGCTGGGCCATGGATTTTGAAGTCGCGGCCGATGGTACTAAGACTTTTGATTAATCATATCGATCACTACGTCCGCAAGATTTTTCTTGAGGGCGTAGCTCACTTCAACGAGTAGTCCCGGACAAGTTATATTCACTTCCGTAATGGCGTCCCCTAGAATATCAAAAGCCAACCAATCCACTCCGTAACCACTCAATTCATTCGCTATTTTTTCACAACGATGACGTGCAACGACTGACAAGTCATAAGCGCCGAAAGTCGCACCTTGGGCAATATTGGAAAGAAATTCGCCGTCCTTGGGAGTCTTGAGAATCGTACCGATTTCAACTCCCTTGAAGTAAAGCGAACGGATCTCTCCCTGCGTGACCGCCTCAACAAAAGGTTGAACGATAACCGGACCATTCAGTTCATTTACTTTTTCTTCAAAGCGCTCTTCCCATCCCGAGGTAGGAAGTTTTTCGACACCTAAACCACTATAAAGATCCAAAGGTTTAAGAATTAAGGCTGATGGCTTAGGATTGAGATTCTGCACGAACTGGGCGGCAAGCTTAACGTTGGATCCAACAAAACTAGCAACAGCACCTTCAGAGCGATAAGCATAAAGCTTTTCATTAAAAAGCATAATGCCGCGGGGATGGTTAAGAACCTGTATCCCCTTTTGCGCTAAATCATCCAGCATCCAAAGTATGCGCAGGTAGCGACTATCAAATGGTGGATCCAGCCGCATGTGAATCATATCATTGGCATCAAGCTCTATGACTCTTGAGCTCGTAGTCGCAAACGACTGCATGTAAATGCCATCCTCTTTGAGAGAACCCGTGAATTCATGGACCGTTAATTTTTGAATGCCTTGATTATGAACAGCAAAATCTTTTTCAAAAAAAACAAAACATTCAATTCCTCTTCTTTGCATCGCAAGAGCGAGCATGAATGAGGAGTCTTTTTTGACATTTAATTTTTCAATCGGATCAATCAATAGCAAGTGGCGCATTGGGTACCTTTAATTTAAGATAGTCAGTAAAACTTGCAATCTTTTCTTGGTCTTCAAAAACTTTATATTCAACTTTAAGCCAAGCAAGAAATTCTTTTAAATTCAAATTCTTTTTCGTTTTAAGTTCAGTCAGGAAGTCTTGCTCCTCTTCATAAGTCAAAAAAGCAGCAAAGCTCGCTTGATTCCAATTATCTTTGAGTTCACACTCACTCTCATCCAATTGAAGCTTCAGACACATGGCCCGCAGGTCAGGCTTAAACACTTCGGTCACAAAACGTTCCGTTAATTCATCGGCTTTGGGGGCCGAGTTGAAGCCACCAAGTTTAGCAAAATCGTCCTGGAGAATTCCAATCAGTTCAACCACTCTCTTATCTATTTGCGCTTTTTTCTCTTCATCGGCCAAATAGTCTATAAGCTCTGGACGATCAAGAAAATACTCTTTGAGCATTTCTTTAGCATATAGGCTCGCTAAATTTTCATTTAACTCCACTTCGTCCTTAATGAAAAAAACGGTATGAAACAATTCATGAAAAACGAGTTCCGCCAATTCAACATCATTATACTGAAAAA